>JAQXAR010000003.1 GCA_029252805.1 Rickettsiales bacterium | reverse complement strand
ATACTAAATGATACTGAATTATAGCAGCGTTTGATTTAAAACCTTAAGGTTTTAATAGGCACGCCTATCGGCGTTCCAAGCTATCCATAAGCGTGTGCAATTAATTGCACATGCGTCTCAATTGCATAATTTATCCATCTGGGTCGTATTCATTGTATTTATAGGGTTTGGTTGATGGAGACTTGAGGTTCTCTACATCTATTGCTTTGTACGAGGAGGTATTTCAGATAGCACGCGCACCTCTTTTTGTTTTCTGGCTAGCTCCACTCGTTTGAGATACCCCAGCTTTATCAAACGAGTGGGGATAGGAACTTTACGGTTTGCAGCTTCGGTTTTGAGGTGCTTGATATTTTCTGCTTCCTCTTCCTCTTCGGGGTCGATGCTAGGGGTAATATCGAAGTACCAAATGCCATCCACCTGCTTAATGTCATCAACATGAAGCTGGCAACACTCTGTTACGCGCATACCTGTATAGAGGCAAATAATTGGCACCCAGATACAATCTACTGGTGGCTTGCCATGCCTTGTTTTCCAATTCCAGTTTGGAATAGTCGCAAAAATTTGATTGAGCTGGTTGATAGTGAAGGGATAACGCTTCTTCTTGCCCATTTTGGGCTTCGGTAATTTAGGCAACTTTTTGGCTATGTTGGTGGTTATATACTCCTCATCTACCGCGAATGAGAAGAGAGATGAGAAACTCTCAACATAGTGCTTGTGATTTTTATAAGAGATAGTCGCATCACCATTTTTTGCAGCCTGTGCGATAACTGCATCGGGAGATAGTCCTGCATATTTCTTCGTAGCATTAGTTGGGTAAGCCTTCAGACTCTCCGCTATCTCTTTCATACGTGTACGCGTAATACCGGAGAGAAGCGTTTCACTGCCAAGAAAGGCAATCAATAATTCATACTTCGCTTTGTATCCCTTTAGGGTGGAAGGTTCTACGATGTCTTCCTTGGTTTTGATAAATTCTTCAATCAACTCATTCAGTGTCTTATCTGGTTCTTTCGCACCTGATTGGATAGATGTAAGCGAGGCGTGAGAAGGGAGAGATTGAGCAAAAAAGCTATCGTGGCTTTTACCGGAGAAATCACCGTGGGTATAATGATTAAGACGGCGCTCTAGAAGCTCTCTATCGGCTCGTAGAACCAGTTGAACCATATCTTGATAGTGTTTGTGCTCATGCGGTAAATAGAAGCTGTGACGAACAATAATCTTGTCGGCTACTTTGGCTGCCCATGCCTCCCTCTCGTTCACCGCGCCTTCTGTGCTGTGGCTGTAGATGGAAAGCCCATCTCGCAGGTTATCAATATACTCATGGCGAGTCTGGTCATCTATCGAGAAGTATTTCTCGCTATCTTCGCTGCCATTCTTTTTAGCCTTTTCGGTAAACCACAAAAGAACAGAGCGCTGAATATCCAACATTGAAGCTATCGCTGCTTCTTGTTTATGAGCTAGTTTCTTCGCTACTGCTGATTCTTTGCGCGTATCACTGAAAAGTTGCTCGGCCTTACAGACCTCCAGATTTCTTTTCTGCTTGGCAACATCTAAATCTTTCGTGCCAAGGCTTAAACGCAACTCTCTCTTCTCCAGAGAGGGTCGCAGCTCTTCAGGGACTGCATAGCGAAAATGCCATGTGTCCCCACGCCGCTGAAGATACTGCTTTCCAGACAATTCTTTCATCCTCTCTCTGTACCAGATGTTTGTACCAAACGAAAGAAAGAACCTGCTATTTTACAATAGCTTATATATAAATCAAGGGCTTAGGAAAAATTGGTGGAGGGGGCAGGATTCGAACCTGCGTAGGAATACTCCGACGGAGTTACAGTCCGTTGCTTTTGACCGCTCAGCCACCCCTCCACAATGAGCGCTTGAAACTGCTATTTAGCGTGTCATTGACCTGTCCGCAAGGGAAGATATGCATTTATGCAATTTCCTGTTATAGAAAGCTCCATGAAAGCTACCCTTACCTCTGGTCATTATTTTATTTTTGGCATCCATGCTGTGCAAGCAGCCCTCAATAACCCTCAACGCGTAAAGCGCAAACTTTACGCAACTGGCAATGCCTCTGAGAAACTGAAAGTGCCGGAGGCAATCTATACGCATACCGTTGACGGAGACTGGTTAGATAAACTGCTGCCAGATTTCAGCGTGCATCAAGGCGTGGCGCTGGAAGTTCAGGCATTACCACAGCCCCACCTAATGGAACTGGCAGAGACAGGCAAACGCCTTCTCATGCTTGATCAGGTAAGCGACCCGCATAATATTGGCGCGATACTGCGCTCTGCTGCGGCGTTTGATGTGGGCGGTATCATTGTGCAGGATAAACATGCACCACGCGAGAATGCGACGATTGCTAAAACTGCAGCAGGGGCGCTGGAGTTGATTCCTTTAGTCGCTGTCACCAACCTCACCCGCGCGTTGAAAGAGTTGCAAAATGCTGGCTATTGGAGTGTGGGCATGGATGGCGACGCGAAACAAACCATCGATCAATTAAATTTAGATCCCAAAACCGTTCTCGTCATGGGCGCAGAAGGCAGCGGATTACGCCGTCTGGTCGCGGAGAAATGTGATTTATTGGCTAAGCTTTCGATCCACAGTCAGATGGAAAGTCTGAATGTCTCGGTCGCCACGGGCATTAGCCTCTATGCATTGGCGCAAAAGATCGGCTAAAGTGAGAATATGATTTCGCAGCTTAATCGTTATATCGGCACACAACTCGCTACGGCGCTATTGATTATCGCCTTTAGTTTGACGGCGATTGTGTGGCTGACCCAAGCGTTGCGCTTTGTGGATTATATCGTGAATCGCGGCGTCTCCTCACTTACTTTCTTACAACTGACCGGACTCATGGTACCATCGCTGCTCTTTGTGATTTTGCCTTTTGCCGTGTTTGTAGCGGTCTTGTTTATCTATCATCGCCTGATGCTAGACTCGGAGCTGGTGGTGTTGCGCGCGGCTGGACAATCGCGCTGGCAGCTCTCAAAACCCGTCTTTATGGTGGCCGGTTCGGCGACGTTAATTGCTTATATGATTTCGCTTTGGCTGATGCCGCTCACCTACCATAAATTTAAAGATATGCAGACCTTCTTGCGCGATAATTACGCCTCACTTCTATTGCAAGAGGAAGTGTTTAACACGCCGATTAAAGGTCTGACCGTGTTTGTACGGAAACGTCATAATAGCGGCGCGCTGGAGGGATTGTTGGTGCATGATAACCGCATTCAAGACCAACCTGTCACCATGATGGCGCAACGCGGGCGGATTGAAAAAACCGAATCGGGTCCGCGCTTTTTGCTTTATAATGGCAATCGCCAAGAGATGCGTTCGGGGCGCTTTTCTTTCCTAAAGTTTGATGAATATGCAGTAGATTTAAGTTTCTACGCCACCGAGGTGAGCTCGCGCACCCGCAAGCCTGAGGAATACTTTATAGGCGAATTATTTAGCGAGGCACGTATGGACCCTAAACGCTCAGGAGAGTTACTGGCCGAGGCTCACCACCGCTTAACATGGCCACTTTATACGCTTATTCTTGCCGGATTTGCCTTTGCAACTTTACTTCGCGGAGAGTTTAACCGGCGCGGACAAAATAGACGGATTGCGGTGATTTCCGTCTCCGCCATCGTGATTGTCGCCACCGCTTTGGGCATGCAAAGCTTAATCAGCAAACATTCCGAATTTATTCCGATACTCTATTTAAATTTATTGGCTTGGGCTGGATTTATCATCTGGCAATTGCGCGATACTAACTTCTCGCAAATCCCCACCTTCAATCAGACTGAAGGCTCCTCCGCATGACATTACCCCTGTATATTGCGCGCCAATTTGCCAGTGGAATTTTTATGACGCTTGGCGGATTACTGACCCTCGTTTTACTTTTAGACACGGTCGAGCTGACACGACGCACGGCCAATAAAGGCGGCGTTAGTTTTGGCAATGTGGTCGAAATGGCATTGATGAAAGCACCAGAAATGGCGCTGCGCATTTTGCCTTTTGCTGTGTTGATTGGCGTGATGATCGCGCTGACCAAACTCACTAAACGAAGTGAACTTGTCGCCGCGCGTGCTGCGGGCGTTTCCGTCTGGCAATTCTTACGTCCGGGCTGGTTAGTGACCTTGCTGATTGGCGTGTTATTTGTGACGGTATTTAATCCGATTTCCTCCTCCATGCTCTCACGGTTTGAGCAATTAGAGGCGAAATATATTTCGGGAAAATCGAGCGTTTTATCCCTCTCTTCTTCCGGATTATGGTTACGCGATTTTGAGATAACGCCTGAGGGCGAATCCCAAGAACGAATTTTCCACGCCCAAGGCCTCGATCAACAAGGCGTGATTCTACGCAAGGTTATCATCTTCCATTACGGCGCGGATAGTCGCTTCCTTGGCCGATTGGATGCGCAGTCCGCTAAATTGATGCAGGGCTCATGGGAGTTAAAAGACGTGACGCTCTCAAAACCTGGGAAACCAGCAGAGTTCTTTGATTCTACTCGCCTAAATACCGAACTCACCTTGGAACAAATTCAGGATAGTTTTGCTTCACCTGAGACACTTTCCTTTTGGGAATTGCCGCATTTTATCGGCTTGCTAGAAGAGGCAGGCTTCTCCGCCATTCGCCATAAATTACATTTTCAAGTGACACTTGCCTTGCCGCTCTTGCTGGTGGGGATGGTGTTTATCGGGGCGACTTTCTCGCTTCATTCGCCACGGCGCGGGCGTGTTGTGCTCCTCGTGGCCGGGGGAGTGTTGACCGGATTCCTAATTTACTTCCTCTCTGATCTGGTACATGCGATGGGATTATCGGGCAGTTTACCGCTGCTGGCCGCCGCGTGGATTCCGCCGATTGCCACGCTGCTGGGGGGCATCTGGCTTATCTTACATTTAGAACATGGTTAGAATGCTTTAACCGTTGCGAAAAGCCAAGCAGCTGCCTAAAACTTAAACTATGTGGCTGGCCGTGTTTATTTCTATTTTCTTTGCGTTTGGCAATGCTGCCGAAGCGGCGGAAAATAAAGGCGAGCCAATTTTCCTTTCGGCTGAAGAATTAGGCTATGATCGCAAGCTCGCCAAAGTCGTAGCGTTGGGCAAAGTGCAAGTGATTCAAGGTGAAATCATCTTGCTGGCCGATCGCCTCACCTATGATCAAAACACCAATGAAGTCCTAGCCAGCGGCAATATCTCGCTTCGGCAACCCAATGGCGATGTGCTTTTTGCCGACACCGTAAAACTTAAAGATAATCTCGAAGCCGGCGTGATCGAGAATTTCCGTGCGCGAATGGCCGATGATTCACTCTTCGCCGCGCGCGAGGCACGCCGCTTAAGCGTGAATGTGATTGAGATGGACAAAGCCGTCTACTCACCTTGTAAACTCTGCGATGATAAAAGCCCACTCTGGCAGGTCAAAGCCGAAAAAGTCACGCTCAATCAAGAAAAGCAACGGGTCGAATATGACGATGCATGGATGGAATTTTGGGGCGTTCCGGTCGCCTATACTCCGTATTTTAGCCATGCCACACCCGATGCAGATGCCGTAAGTGGTATCCTGACGCCAGAAGTGGGCGCGGATTCTGAGCTCGGAACTTTCGCCAAAGCGCCCCTCTTTTTAAGCATCGCTCCCAATATTGATGCAACCCTCACTCCCACTTGGTTAGCCAAAGAAGCTCCAGTGCTTGCAGGTGAATATCGTCACTTATTTGAGAATGGTTTTATGCAATGGCGCGGCTCCATCACCAATCCAAATAAACGTGATGAGTCCGGTGCTGAAATTGCCGGCAATGAAATTCGTGGGCACATTAAAGCCTTTGGTAATTTCAATATTTCCGACACCTGGGACTGGGGTTTCGATATTAGCCGCACGACCGATGATACTTATTTGCGCCGTTACGATATCAGCTCCGAAGATACCCTCACCTCGCGCGCTTACATTGAGCATGTGGAAGATCGTCGTTATGCCAGCGTGCAGGCACTCGCCTTTCAGGGGCTCACGATTAATGATAACTCAGATACCTCGCCGCTTATTTTGCCGATCGCCGACTTCGCATGGGAAGGGCAACCCGGCTGGCTCAATTCTCGCCTCAATGTGGAAGCCGGCACCACCGTACTGACACGCGATATTGGCGCACAGAGTCGCCGACTCTCCACCTCCCTAGGCTGGGAAATCCCTTACATTACTGAAGGCGGACATGTGCTAGAAGCCAAAGCTTCCGTTCGCGGCGATGTCTACTCTGTCGAGGATGTCACCCGCACCGGCTTCGCCAATGACTTTGACGGCACCCCCGCGCGTGTGGTTCCGCAATTGGAGCTGGGATGGCGTTATCCCTTACTCAATCAATATGCGCCTAATCGTAGCTTGCTGATTGAGCCTATCGCGCAATTTATTGTCAGCCCCGGTGGCAGTAACAGCGATAAAATTCCCAATGAAGATAGCCTTGTGCCTGAATTTAATGACTCTAACCTCTTGCAAAGTAATCGCTTCGCTGGATATGACCGGGTTGAAACCGGTTCACGTTTTAACTTAGGCATACAGGGCTTGTGGCAATTTGCCGATACCATGCAGACAGATTTCCTCATCGGCCAGCACTATCGCACCGATGAAGATAACCCCTTCCCCTTCAATAGCGATTTAACGCAAGAGCGTTCTGACTATGTTGGCCGCGTCGCCGTCACGTGGGATACGCACCTGACAACCGCCTATCGTTTCCGCCTTGATAAAGATGATTTCGCACCTAAACGCACCGAGATTAATACCACACTCAATTTGAACCCGGTCTTTTTACAGGTCGATTACTTAGATCTCAACGATGATTCTTTCCTCGATAATCGTGAAGAAATTGTCGCAAGCGCAAGCGTCGCCGTCACGGATTACTGGACTTTATTCGCCGGGACGCGTAGAGATTTGAAAGAAAACGAACAAACCGTAGCCAATGCAGGGTTTCGTTATAGTGATGAGTGCTTTAAACTTTATGGTAACTTTAACCGAAGCCTCATCCGTGACCGTGACGTCGAACCCAGCACTTCCTTCGTGCTACGTGTAGAATTAGAGAATTTAAACTGATGCGATTGATACTTTTATTCCTTCTTTCCGCCCTTACTTTCGGTGCGACTGCGCACGCTAATGTCGGCCACTTAAGCGTGGTTGCCGTGGTCGGCGAAACGCCTATTTCTAACCTCGATCTCGTCGATCGCGCACAACTTATTATCCGCTCTAGCGGCTTAACGGATTCGCCGGAGATTCGCAAAAAGGTAACCTCGCAAGCGATGAAACAATTGGTCGATGAACGTCTTCAGGCAATCGATGCGAAGAAGCGTGGTGTCGTTGTCTCTGGTGAAGAGATGGCCGCCGCCATTGGCGGATTAGAGCAACAAAACGGTCAAGCTCCCGGCAGTTTGCAAGGCTTTATGGTGCGCAAAGGCGTTGCGTGGGAAGCTTTTACCTCGCAACTACGTGCACAACTTTTATGGAATAAAATGATGGCGAAAGTGATCCGTCCAAAAGTTCGCATTTCCGAAGCTGACTTTGAACGTTCCGCTAAAAACCAACGTCTCGTAGAATCAGGCCAGGAATATAATATTACGCCACTCGTGCTCACCATCGATTCGCCGGAAAAAGAGGCGCCTCTTTTCGCACTCGCACAAAAAATCGTTGAAGATGTGCGTGGCGGAGCGCAGCTAGAAGCCGTGATGCAGCAATTAATGAAAGTGCCTGCCGGGAAAGAACCGCGCTTCTGGGTGACGATAGATCAGCTGGAACCTTCACTTGCAGCACCTCTTCAAGCGGCAACACCGGGTGAATTAATCGGCCCCATTCGTTCAGAACGTGGCATACACATTATGCGCGTCAATGAAGTTCGTGCCAAAAGCAACGTGACGATGATTGATCCGAGTCAAGTTATTCTGAAAGAAATACTCCTAAGTTTGCGCTCAGAGGCGACACCAAAAGAAGTCACCCTCACCATGAATATTGCCCAGCAGGTTGCCCGTAATCCAGGCACATGTCTGGAGCCAAGTGTGGCCGGTATCGAAGAATTTACCGATACGGATATTAAAGTTTCTTTCTTGCAGTCAACCGTAAGTGACCTCCCGGCCTATGCACGCCAGCAAACACAAAATTTAGATGTCGGCAGTGTGGGCGAACCTTTCGCGACCCCCCAAGGCATTCGTTTCTACATTCTTTGCGAGAAAGTAGAAATGCCCGCGCAAGTGTTGGCAGATGAAGGATTACGCGAGCGACTCTTCCGCGAAAAGCTTGACCTTGAAGCCTCCAAGTTCATGCGTGCGCTGCGTCGTGAGAACTTTATTGAAATCCGTACTTAGGTGAGCTTCCCTCCACTTAAAGAACATATGACGCTACACGGCGTTCGTCCCGATAAGCGCTTTGGCCAGCATTTCCTAATGGATGGCAATATCACCGACAAAATCACGCAATTATCCGGGAAACTATCCGGCGTTCACGTGATTGAAGTGGGCCCTGGTCCTGGCGGACTTACCCGCTCGCTCCTTAAATCTGAAGCGGCAACTATTCACGCGATTGAAAAAGATTCACGGCTCTTACCCCTATTGGCAGAGCTCGCTGCCAGCGATAAGCGTTTGCAAATTCTAGAAGCCGATGCGTTAAGTTTCTCGATACCCGATGCCATCCCGACCCCGCGCGCGATCATCGCCAACCTGCCTTATAATGTCGGCACCGCAATGCTGATTAAATGGCTCAAGGAAATTGCTGATGATGCAGGCAGCTATCAGTCGCTCACCCTGATGTTCCAAAAAGAAGTGGTCGACCGTATTGGCGCATCGCCGGGTAGCAAACATTATGGCCGTTTGAGTGTGCTAAGTCAGTGGTTGTGCGATGTGCAGCCCTTATTTGATTTACCCCCGAAGGCCTTTACCCCACCACCTAAAGTGGATTCCAGTGTCGTACGGCTGATCCCTCGAAAAGCCCGTGCAAAATGCGATATTAACGTGCTTGAACGTGTGACCGGTGCCGCTTTTGGCCAGCGTCGTAAAATGCTGCGCTCCAGTCTTAAATCACTACACCCGGAACCTGGAATCTGGCTAAAGCAATGCGGCATTGAGCCGACCTTACGCGCCGAATCTCTTTCTTTAATAAATTTTATAGATTTAGCGGCCAGTCTAAAGGCCTAAGATAACTCTTCTAAGAAATAGACGGGGATCCGACAATTCTGAGTCAATAGAAAAAACCCGACCACTCACTACGACAGGAGCCGGGCATAGCAATCGCTATTGAACCGTTTCCACCTCTGGCAGAGTCAGGCGATCATCTTCTTCTTTGCTTTCGATCGCTTTTTTCATGAGCATGCCTTCTTCAGCATCCCACTGATAACGATAAATGATGGTTTTAGTGCCCGTCATAACGATTTCACCATCTTCCATCTGAAGAACATCAAATCCTTTTTGCAGCGCTTGATTAACCAATGAAGAAGATTGACGCAAATAACGAGGATCCATCATCATTTCAGTGATGCTGGAATCTACTCCTTCACCGGCTTCTTTCGAACGGTTTGGCATATTTAGCTTTTCGAGCAGCCTGTTTTTATACGTCATTTTTTCCTCATCTCAGCTCCATGAGAGCTGAATATTAACTTAAGACAACCTAAAGTTGCCAAAAATAAACGGTTCTTAACTAAAAGGACCATAGCCGGATAGAGCGTTTTGTCAACTTCTGCAAGCAATTATTATGGAAACTAGCATCTAATGATTCTTCACCCAGCCTAATTCTACAGAAAAAGGCCTAAGAATATTTTAATGATCCTAGGCCTTTTTACTTTCTACCCTTCGTGCCTAGAGTCGGTTTAACTCCTCTAGAAGTTCATCCGATGCGGTAATAACTTTTGTATTCGATTGATACGCACGCTGCGCGACAATCAAATCCGTTAGTTGTTCCGAAAGCTCTACGTTTGAAGATTCTAATACGGAAGACACCACATCCCCCACTCCGTTATCACCGGCTTCACGTAGGTTCACTTCGCCTGACTCACGCGTTTGCGCGAACACATTACCTGAATCGGTTGCAAGACCATTCGGATTTGAGAAGTCGGCAAGGGGTAAGCGATAGACCGCTTTCACATCACCGTTACTAAAGCTCACCGAAACGATACCATCCGAATCAATATTTACTCCGATCAAATCTCCCACTTGCGAACCATTTTGGTTTACGAAGTTTACGTTATAATCAGCCGAGAATTGACTTAAGCCATCGGTATCACCAATCAAGGTCGCATTCTCTGTCCCTTGCGGTAAACCTGCTGTACCAAACCCAAACGTCACGTTGCTTGATAAAGCGCCATTCGTCCAATTAATATCGACAGGATTTGTAAGCCCTTCACTCACGCTACGTAAGCTACCATCACCGTTAAAGACAACCGTACCTGTTGCAATCTGACCATCAACCAACGCCGTGTTCACTTCATCTGCTGGCACCGCATAAACCTCAACAGCCCAAATGTTATCATCCACTTTGATCACACTCATTTGAAGATCATGGGGTGTTCCCAGAGCATCAAATATTCGTAGAGACCGGCTAAACTGTGCTTCAATGTCACCAGAGGCCATATTTTGCCCCACCGCACCTGTCGTATCATAACGCGGACCCAATGGGCCTGTCGTTTGCGCCGTGTAGGCCGCACCATTGAGAGACGTGACTAAACCCAGTTCTGCAAGCAAACTACCATTATTGCTCTGCACACGATCAATCAAGTTACCACCGCCTGTTGAAGCCGCTGGAATACCTGCCACATTGGCAGCGGTAATGCTCACTTGATACGTATTCGCATCAATCACGCTCGTAATCACGTGCGAGGCATTTAACTCAGCCGCTGCGAAGTTAGCAAACGAACCAGCACCCGCATTTGTTGATCCTGCAAGCGTAATATTTTGGCCCGCACTGAAACCATGATTAGGGTCCGTAATCGTCACTGTAACTGGGCCAGCGGCACCGGTTACATCCGCTAGCAATACTGCGATTGCATCATTACCCAAGCGCGTTACTGGATTTTGCACGAAATCATCAAACTGAATCGTATCAAGTGGATCATCCACACGAATCTCCAATGTTGAATTGGAAAGCGGGTTACTGATAATTGACGTCACGCCCTCATCCGCATTTACAAGATTATTCAATCCTTGCAAGGTCGAGAAACGACGCGTTGATGTCGTTATATTCACAATGTCTAATTCCGTCACCCAATCAATCCCCTTAAGGGTTGCCGTGCCTGTTGCATCTCCATTCGTGAACGTCACCGCTTCATTTGCATCTTCCGCACCCACAATAAGTCGGCCACCCTCAACCTTCGCGGTTAAGCCAACGACTTCATCAATCGCCTGCGCTAAGTTTGTTAGAGTATTAAATTCACCCGAAACCGTGCTTGGAGAGTTAGCTGAATACGTGAAAGGAGGTGTTGTTACGGTCGGCGTTGAAATCGTAAATGAACGCGCCGCTGAAGTAAAGTCACTCACATTACTGCCACGTAGGAACGTTTCAGTTACCGTCGTCGCATCCAGAATATTACCAACGAACTGACGAGTATTTACCGTCCCCGACCCCCCATTAAGACCACCGGCTGAAGCATTGTTGGTCACCGAAATTGTGAAAGTATTCGCACCGGTACGTGTCACCACATGGGTACTATTGAGTTCCGCTGCTGTAAACGTATCAAATGCCGCCACACCTGCAAGAGTTACCGTACCGCCACTAATCAATCCATGATTTGGGATCGTCACTTGCAATACAGAGGTGAGGCCTGTTGTTTGAAGATCAGCGGCGGCTAAAGTCGTGACAGTCGTATTATCAACACCCCCGTCACCAATGTTAGCAAGCCCTCCTGTTGTCACATTACGACCAATCGAGAACCCACCATAAGCATAAGTAAATTCCAGACCATTACCCGTATTTATCGTAAATTGATCACTACGAGTAATGCTGTTAGTTGGCGCTAAGCTAAACTCATCCGGAACCAAAATATCATCGGCAGAGGCGCCAAAGTTTGCTGTTGAGATTGCATCTAAAGTGACTTGATCACTTTCACCCGGGAAAATTACTTGTTGTGCATCAAAGTTAGCACCGATATTGACCGCTGTGGTCGCACTCGCATCACCCGTTGCTGTATCCACATTAACAGTTTCCAAACTATCAAGATTCGCACTTGTAGTTGGAATATTGCCTGCGGTATCGAGTCTCCACCCTTGGAGGAAGAAGCCTGAAGCATTACGGAAGTTACCGAGAGAATCAGCACGGAATGAGCCGGCACGTGTATATTGTGGTACGTCTGTACCATCGGTTCGTCCATTCACAACGAAGAAACCATCGCCTGAAATTGCAATATCGGTGGGCGCATCGGTTGCCAGTAGCAAACCCTGCTTATCAACTGCCTGACGCGTTGTCGCCAAAACCCCGCCTGGAGAATAAACCCCGTTTGAACCTGAGCTACCATTAACCACCAGTGTTTCAAATTGGCTTTCCGCCCCTTTGTAACCGACCGTGTTCACGTTAGCGATGTTATCCGAGATAACGCCGATTTTGCTCGCCTGTGCTTTTAGCCCAGATACCCCTGCAAATAATGCTCCATATAAACTCATAACTGTCTCCTAATCCTGCAATAATATGTTCTGTATTTACCTTACAACTTTCGTGCCATTTTTAATGAATGACTAAAATCTTCCTACAACAGAGGCGATTTTATCAACATCCACCTCAAGAGCTCCATTCAGTGTCATCACTGGTTTTGGCCCATTCAGCGCAACCGAAGTCACGACACCCGAAGTAAAGGTCTCAGCATCGACTAAATCACCGTTAATATCGCGCGCGGCAACACCAAAACTATAGGTCCCATTTGGCATATCCGTGCCGTCGAAGCTATTCACCCCATCCCAATTATAGCTGTAGCTTCCTTCTGAAGCTTCTACTGTCTGAGTACTAACCGGTCGCCCTGCTGCATCGAGAACCGTAATAGAGGCCGTCTGCACTCCAGCTGGAAGGTTATATGAGAATGCCGATTGGCCATCTTGTAAAAATCCGCTATTGCCGGACGTTTCGACATATTGACCGATATAAGCGACGGCACTGTCGGCTTGCGACGTGCTGTTTAATGAAATCAAGTCTTCAAGTAACTTGTTCGTTTCGACCGATTGCTCGACGCCGGTGAAGGAAACCAATTGCGCCGTCATCTCATTCGTATCAAGCGGCTCTGTGGGGTCTTGGTTCTGAAGCTGCGTTGTAAAGAGGAGCATAAACTCGTCAAAATCTTCCGCCAATGACTTACGCGTCTGATCTGCCGAAGACAACTCCGCATCTTCACGACGCAATGTAGACGTCGCAGGGCTCGCCGCCTCGCTAAAACCTAATGTTGATAAATCTAGCATCTTACCTTCTCCTAAACCTTAATATTGAGGCTATCATCTACCCCAACCATATAATTTACTTGTGACCCATCGAGCAATGCCTCGGCGATCATTTCATCGGGGCTCGCCATCATCGCATCTAAACTCTCTTCTTCTGCTTGTGGGTTGCTCGATGCACTTTCTTCGCGCTCTTGCTGATCGCCTGCAAATTGCTCTTGCAGGTCAAAACTCATACCACTATCAGACATATCCATGCCTAAATCAGCGAAAGCTTTTTCTAATGAGCGGCTATCGCGTTGCAGCATCTCAAGCGTATCGCGATTCTCCGCAACGATGGCCAGCGTCGTACGACCATCTATCGCCACTTCAACGCGTACATCGACACGGCCTAACTCATGCGGACGGAGACGAATATTAATATTCGTATCGCCCTTCTCAATACCTTGCTTCACCTGTACCGCGACTTGGTCGCGTACAGAATTTGGATTCAAATGCGCGCGCGCTTTAAACGAGCGAGCTTCGCGAAGCTTCGCATCAAAATCGAGTTTTGAATCACTCGCACTTAAAGCAAGCGATGATGAAGACTCAAATGTTCCGCGCGTTTCAATCGGACGCTCTGCTGACTCACGCAATAACGGTTGAACGGAATTCTGACGCAATAGGGCCGCCGCACGAGGATTTACCTCACGCGCCTGCGCACTTAAGACATTATTACGGCGCGCGGCTTCCGCCGGAACAACCTGCGCATCTGGACGATCATTCATACGCGGCAATGGCTCAAAACGATCTCCTTCACCCTCGCCTTTCAGCACTGAAAACGGTTGAGAGGAATTCGCTAAACGCGATTCTTGTTTTGATTCTGCTAGCGGCACCATGCCTGCCACTCTTGCGCCTGAAGCGACTTCTGAACCTACCACCTGACGCCCTGCACGTGCCGCAAGCTCAGCCGAACCTGCCGGCAATAACAAAGCTTTCTCTAGTCCAGCCGTTGCAGCTTCAGATGCTGGCGACGTTCGATTAAAAGCCAACAACGCATTGTGACTCGTTTCCTTCACGAAAGCAGAGAGCACAACGCCAAAAGGCAAATCTGCTTCGCCATCCGTCACCATTTCTAATTGCTCCCAGACCTCTTCGACTGGCTTATCCAATATGCGCGCAAGCAGTTGTAATAGCCCCGGCGCCTTGGCCTTCTCTTCAATATCATCGCCTGAGATTGCGAAATTTAATTCCACGCCCAGATCAGCAACTATCTCTGTCGGGTCAATCGGCACTAAGCGGAGAGACTCCAAGTTCTCTTGAATTTCCGAAACGACGACACCAAACAACTGCGCCAAAATTCCGATCGATTCATCCGAAAGCTCAAATTCTTGAACTGCCGGCACCTCTTTGGGTGTAGAAATAAGATTCGCAATCGAACCCTTCTTTAATTCACTCTGCCCCGCAGCGCTAACATCGACGAGAGTTAGACCCTTCTGATGTAATGCTTGACCTAACTCAGCCAATTCGCGCAAAACGGAAAGGAGCCCTGTTACAGATTCATGTTGCAAACCCTCACCGGGTGGAAAAATCTGCTCGGCAGAATTTGCCCTATTAAGCTGCAAAGCCGCCGGATCGACGCCTAAAACACGCGCCATTGCCTCTAGCTGCTCTGTTGTTAACTCAGGTAAAGCGGGGGCGATATCCGTTGGCAAGCCCTCCGCCTCTGGCGAAACAAGATGGAGGCGCTGTAGAAATGCGGCCATTAACTTCGGTGTGGGCAGCAATTCAGCGCCTTCCGGTGTCATTTCCGTTAATTTTCCTTCAAAAAGCTGATCAAACTGCTCCGGTGTGGCGGCGGCAAGCGCTTCGCCTGCTTCAGGATCAATTGCTGTACCCAACGCATTCGGGGCTGCAGCTTCAGATGAAGACGATAAGATAGAAAGTAAATTTATCTGCACATTGGTTCTCCTTGTATAAACAAGGTTTGCAAGTGCTGTGCCAGTTTAGGCTATGAGTGATTTCTTAAGGAAATAATTATCCACAGCGCTAAGCTGCCGAGAAACTCGAATATAATAACGTTAGAATAAAGGATGTTAGTCTTAAGCCGAGACGAAAACCGAACCATCAACGGAAATCGGTGCGGATGCCGGACTAGAGGGTGCCACTGCCGTGCTACTTTGCAATTTCGCAGGGTTTACTTCCGCTTTTGCCGGTGCGGGGGCGCCTGTCGTTTGCTGGGAATCTACATCCCCCCAAGCGCCACGCATCTGCTTCAACTCTGCAATCACACTATCGAGAATTTTAAGATCATTGCTGCGCTGAACATAAAGAATACGGGCATCCAACGATGAATAATAATCATAAAGGAGCGGGGCGACGTTGCCGCCATTGTCGAAATCTAAGCTGCCCTGTAGACCGAGCAAAACCTCAGATGCTTTATTGAGCAAATTGAAGCGATCTTCAATCCGGGTTTCTTCCACCGCAAGGCGTGCCTGCTGCATGAAACGAATCGCACCATCGTATAACATCACCACCTGTCGCGTTTTCGAAACGGTCTGCGCTGCCATGTAATAGGCGTTATATTGATCTGTTTTCCCAAAAGCCATAATCTGCTCCTAACATCATTCTACTTGAACTTCGTTAATATAGTGTTACCTCATTTAGCTATTCGCCGCCGCTGCTGCACTCGCATCGAGCGATTGCAGAATAGTGTTAACTGACGAAATAAGTGCCTCCAGCGAAGCAAAGCGCTCCAACTGCTGAAGTCTAAAACGCTCCACAATTTCATCGATTCGCGCAATATCTTCATTAAGACGGTCATTTGAATCCGCAATACTATCCAACTCGGTTTGGATAATACCCTCGTCTGCATCCAATGCCGCATCTAGAATATTGAAAATACGGTCCCCAATCCCTTGGCTAAGACCAATGGTCGCCGTAGTATCTGCCGTGCCACCAAAAATAAGCTCTAACCCTTCAAGCTCCGTACCGACTAGGCCCTTTAAGAGCAGTCCGCCACCAATAATAGGCTCAGCCTCTAAGGTTGTGATGAGAACACCCAAATCAGTCCGTGCCTCATAAACGCCATTTGTAATATCAATATCCAACTCAAAATCTGTAACCTCTAACGAGTTAGTACGGCTAAAGACTTGAACCTCCGTATTGTCGCTCACGAAATTGAATTCAAATACATCACGTACCGCATCAAAATCTGCGACCAATGCATTCTCTAATTTCGCTGGGTCCAATACCAAAATATTACGAGTGAAAGGGGTTTCATCATCACCCTGGAAATCATCCAAAGTAATGCCTAAATCTGCAAGCTTATTCGGCTCTACCGTTAGGCCACTTACCACTGAGCTTAGTTCGTTCAATATATTGTTAACCAAACTCCGCATCGTTGGGCTGTTATTAAGCACCGCACCTTCAACAAAATTACCGTTGCCATCAACTTCATTTTGCTTAGAAGCAAACACTCGCAAGGAGTTATACGTATCGACAAAATTCGTAATCGCGGCGCTGACAATTTCTGTATCCGGTTCGATTTCAACACTGACTTCCGTATTTAACGGCGTCGCTTGATTCAAATTGAACGTCACATCTTCAATGAGATCGTCAATATTATTGGTCGAACGGGTGATGGTCGTACCATCGATCGTTAATTGTGCATCATCCGCATCTTCCTGAATGGCAAAACCAATATTCAAAATACCGGTATTTTTTGCAACACGCGTACTCGCTTCAACACCCGCTGGCGCATAAGCTCCATCCGTTGATAACACGAGTTGGTCAATCGCTGTGCCATCTTCACGCGCATAAATGCTTACGGTTTGCTGGCCTGCTTCCGTTACATCGATATAACCGGGTCCGCCTGCACCTTGTGCAATATTGGAATATTCAAACGTCGCATTATTATAAAGCGTAAAGCCTTGAGCGCTTGTCGGAGCCACGCCATTTAAGCCAACGTGGAATGAATCATTCGCACTGCCGCCACGCGCACGACCATGAATATAGTAGCGCCCAGGGGCATCAAACTCTACTTCAAATACCATCTCCGGTGCGGTTGTTTCAATATTCGCTAAGTAGATATCTCCATCAGATGTTTGAGCACTATAATACTGCCCGCCCGAAGCTCCCGCAGCACCACCGCTGGTAAAGGTGTCACCACTACGGCTGATATTAGTGATGAAATCTTCGGCCTCGATAACAACCTCGTTACCGACCTGCGCATGCACTCCAAAGAATGAATAATTTTGATCAGCGCCCGTTTCTATCGTCTTAAACTGTAGGCGATAATTGCCATCGCTCACTTGTAGTGCTGTTGCACGTACTCCGCTATCATCTTCGACCGCATTAATCTTTGTCAGAATTTGCGCAAGCGTATCACCCGCATCAATCGTGATATCAATTTCATTGGGACCTAACGTCAGCGTGCCGGCATTAAACGGCAAACCACCCCCGACTGCAACGGTATCTAAATCTGCTAATGCAAACGTTTCCGTTGTTTTCGTACTGTAACTCGCGACCGAATCAACGGTAATATCGTAACTACTTAGCGCGGCTCCCGGAGCGGCCGTCACACTCAAATAAGTGGAGGCATCGGTTCCGTCATTCGTACTAAGATTACTGTTGCGATATTCAAAAATATTAGCTTCGGCATTATTAACGCCGGGAGGGTTGCGCAATAAATTTGCGGCATCACTATAATTGGAAATGATCGTACGCAACTCACCGAAAGCAGTCTGACGCAATGCATTTGTTTCTAGCTGCGTTTCCAGCTGAACTGCAGGCAAACGCTTAATATCTGTCAATCCGCCGACAAGGGCTTCAATATCAAATCCGGTACTACCACCACTGACGAGTGTCTTATCGCCGGAAGTAAAAATATTACCTAATTGTATGCTTGAGATCATTTTCTTGTTTTCTTTCCTGGTGCTTTAAATGCACCTGTCCTGTTTGCGAACCCTCGGGTTCGTATATTTTACGTGGTGATGTGTGGTAGGCCTGCAATATCTATACCAAAGCATCCCTATGCTTAAACGTCGATTGAGATATTTGCACTACTGTGCCGGGCATTATTGCTTGCAATGAAGCGCTCAATATCCGGTTCTGGGATATAGGTGACTGACCCATCCTTCAGACTCGTAAAGCGAGTGACAAACTGTCCGCTACTGTCTTTGAAAATACTGAAAGTCGTATCACTTACGGCGTAGGTATTCTTAAATTGTGAGGCCGCACGAACAACGGTATCTAAGCGTTGTCGTTCTGTGCGCTGCACATCTTGTACTTGTTGTTCCTGAGATACAACCTTGTCTGGTTGTACATTTTGCGTTTGTGGCGCAACTTCTTTGACTGCCTCTGCCTTCTTGGCCCCGCTAAATACGGGATTGGATGGCTGAGCATTTACTCCGCTAATTTCCATTTTTCCAAACTCCCTTAAACTTTATTATGCTAGTGAACGCTGGAGATGGGGGCCGAAACCCCCATCTCCGTCAGTTCAAAATTAACCGATCAACTTGAGCAAGTTCTGTGGTAACAGATTTGCCTGAGCTAACACGGAGATACCAGCCTGTAACTGTACCTGAGCCGAAGCAAAGGCAGTAGATTCAGCCGAGATATCAGTATCCAAAAGAGTACCACGAGCGGCATCCTGATTTTGGATTGAGCTTTCAACGTTAGCGGATGCAAAGTCAAAACGAGATTGCAATGCACCAACGTTGGCACGAACTGCAGTTACGTTCTTAATCGCAATATCAATTGCCGCTGACGCTACATCTGCTTCTGCAGAAGAAGCAACCGTTAGTGCTTGACCACCGTAAAGCGCGTTAGTCGACGTATCGCTAATTTGCACACGGATTGTATCAGTAGCACTTGCACCAACCGCAAAGTTCAAACCACCGCCTGAACGAGAGAATGCAGTGTTTAGTGCATTGAGGAAATCAGCACGATCATCTGTTTCAGTACGAATGTTCGTGATGTTATCCGCAGCCGCAATACCGGTCAGGTTAACATTGAGTGCTTCTTGGTCACCGTTAGTGAACACGATGTTCGTTGCAGCAGAGATAAGATCTGTTACAGCGGTCGCCGTGTAGGTTTCACCGTTAATATCAACCGTCAGAATGTTCGTATTGGCCGCAGCCCCTGAAACATAATTGAAGTTTGAAATATCAACATCACCTGAAGTACCAACACGAACTGCAGCAGTACCACCAAATGCAGCCGAACCGACAGCACCTTCAAGTGCCGTACCAGAAAAGTCTACTCCAGTAACGGTAGATGTACGAACGATCTCCGTATCAACGAAGTCATTATCTAGTGTCACTTCAGCAAGTGCCACGGTACCAGCATCTGTTAAAGCAACTGCTGTAACACCTAAACCGATACGCGTTTCACCGTTTGAAACAACTACACTAGTTGCACCTGCAACTACGTTACCGGTAAAATCAGTACCACCGATTGATACGGTTAGAGTCGCAGTACCAACGTTTGCCGCACCATAGGTCACATTTGAAAGCGTGAAGCTATCGAATGCACCGGCTACCGCAGAGTTAACACCGAGATACTCACCATCTGTTAATGGAGTTGTACCATCAGCAGCAACAAGTTCTACTTCACCCGCTGCAGCTACACCTTGCAACTCAGCACCAGTATCAGTGTTGAATGCTTGGATAGAAACAGCCGCGTTGGTCACGGTCGCGTCAGTACCAGCCAAGTTAATCGTCGCAACTTGAGCGTCAGTATCAATAATTGAAGTTGAATTACCCAATCCACCACCGATAAGCGACACACCGTTAAAGTTAGTGCTGTCTACGAGACGGTCAATTTCTTGAGCGAGTGCTTGGAATTCTTGGTTCAAGAAACCACGTTCTGTATCGGTCAATGAACCAGAACCGGCTTGCACCGAAATTGATTTTTGACGTTGTAGAATGTCAGTTACTTGGCCAAGTGCGCCATCGGCAACCTGTAGCAAGCTATTCGCTTGGTTACTGTTTACCAACGCTTGACGTAGTGTAGTCACCTGCGTACGAAGTGAAGTACCAACCGATAGGCTAGCCACATCATCCGCTGCACGAGTGATACGATTACCACTAGACAAACGAGCAATTGAGCCACCTGCAGATGAAGAAGCTCTGTTAATGTTTTGCTGTGCGGAAAGCGCAGCAATGTTTGTATTGATTGAATTTAAAGCCATTTTAATTCTCCTACTTGGATTTAATAAAGTTATTTTCGAACTACCTGTTCACAAATACAATAGCCACTCCGGCCATTAGATACCAGAATAACAACTAAAGGTTAACACAACGTTAACAACTGAGAGTTTTATGTCTTTTATTGTCAGCCATTTCTTGTAAAATCCCTTAAAACACTCTATATAAGCGGCATAAAGGACACAACCCTAGCTTGGAGAAAAGATAAAGATGAGCAGCGCCGTGGCACAAAAAGCCGATGAAAACACTGAAAATAACGCCCCTAAATTTTTTAATGAGGCGCTAGAATTCGCAGATCCTGCCATTTTTGGTTCGATGGAGCGCGAATTAGAGCGCCAGCAAAATCAAATTGAACTCATTGCCAGTGAAAATCTAACCAGCTTTGCAGTCATGCAAGCACAAGGCTCCGTCTTCACAAACAAATATGCCGAGGGTTATCCCGGCAAGCGCTATTATGGCGGCTGCGAGTTTGCCGATGAAATCGAACAGGTGGCGATTGACCGCCTCTGCGAAATTTACGGCGCGACTTACGCTAATGTTCAGCCGAACTCAGGTTCGCAAGCTAACCAAGGCGTGTTTAACGCCATCCTAAAGCCGGGCGATACGATTCTCGGTCAATCGCTTGCAGCCGGGGGTCACCTCACTCATGGCGCCGCACCGAACCAATCTGGTAAATGGTTTAACGCAATACAATACGGCGTATCCGAGACAGATGGCCTGTTAGATTATGAAGTGATTCGCCAACAAGCCATTGAGTGCAAACCTAAACTAATCGTGGCTGGCTTCTCTGCTTACCCCCGTGTAGTCGATTGGGCAAAATTCCGCGAAATCGCGGATGAAGTTGGCGCTTGGTTCATGGTCGATATGGCACATGTCGCTGGTCTCATCGCCGCTGGCAGCTATCCATCGCCCGTGCCTTACGCAGATATCGTCACTTCAACCACGCATAAAACTCTACGCGGCCCTCGTGGCGGTGTCATTCTTTCTACCAAAGCCGATAAGGTCGTGCGTCAGACCAAATCAGGCAAAGACATCACCCTTGGCCAAGCCATTAACTCGGCCATCTTCCCGGGTATTCAAGGCGGACCTTTAATGCATGTGATTGCCGGTAAAGCCATTGCATTCGGCCAAGCCCTCACCCCTGAGTTCAAACAATATGGCCATGATGTCATCACCAACGCACGCGCCATGTGTGAAACCTTAAAAGAACGTGGCCTCGATATCGTTTCTGGCGGTACGGATAACCACCTGGTACTGGTTGACCTTCGCCCCAAAGGCCTCACCGGTAAAGATGCGGAAGAATGTTTGGAGCGCGCCGGTCTCACCGCCAATAAAAACGCAATCCCATTTGACCCACAACCGCCTATGATAACATCAGGCTTACGTCTCGGCACTCCGGCCATTACCAGCCGTGGTTTTGGCGAAACAGAATGCCGCCAGGTTGGAACGTTCATCGCCGATGTATTAGATGGCCTTGTTGCAAACCCTGATAATAACGGTGCGAAAGAAGCCGAAGTCAAAGCGCAGGTGAAAGCCTTATGCGATCGCTTCCCAATCTACGCGCACTATAAAGGATAGTAAGGTAACGCCATGAAATGCCCGTTCTGTGGTCATCTAGATACGCAAGTTAAGGACTCTCGCGCTGGCGAAGAAGGGGAGTCTATCCGCCGCCGCCGTAACTGTCCATCTTGTGATTCCAGATTTACCACTTACGAACGGGTGCAATTACGTGAGCTGACCGTGGTCAAAAATAATGGCGACCGTAAGGCGCTTGATCGTGACAAGATCCACCGCTCTATTTCCATTGCCACACGTAAGCGCCCCGTTGAACCTGAACAAGTGACCCAATTGGTTAATCGCATCATGCGCTCGCTCGAAACGTCAGGTGAGTCCGAAATTAAATCGACTCGCATTGGAGAGCTGGTAATGGACGGCCTGCAAACACTCGATAAGGTGGCTTATATCCGTTATGCAAGCGTCTACCGTAACTTCCGTGAAGCGCGCGACTTTGAGACCTTTGTTGAGAGCCTACAAGGCACCCTCGCACACTCCGACGAAACGATGGATGGAAAATAAACATGCGCTTGCTGCTATCCCTCATATTCCTTCTCGGCACACTAACTGCCTGCATTGAGGAGGCAGAAAGCAATAGCGAACCTGTTGCGCCTGTCAAAGAAACAAAAACCGAAGCTGAAATTGCGCCCACCGCACTCTCCATCACAGAGAAAATCTGCCAGAATCAGGCTTTCCCCGGTAGCAAAAAACTCGATTCCAGCGCCCACCGCTTTGGTAAAGCCTGTAACTTGCTCGAACTCTCTGGTGTGCGTATGGAAAATCAGGTGGCGCTATACCTCTGTAAATCAGAACTGCTTAGCCCTGGCTTTCCTAATAATGAAGGCCTCGCTCCTGCCCTTGTCAAAGAAACGCTCGGCGGCCATGCTGAGAAAGCAGATCTCCTCACCAACTACGGCTTTGCCGGAAAATGGTTCTCACTTCTTATCATTAAGGATAGCTCGGATGGTAGCGAAAGCATTATTGCAACCAAAGCCGATCTCAAGAATGTGCCTTTGACTCTCACCAGTGACGAAGCCGCCCTCGCATGGGCTTACCTTTCGGGCAGCTTAGGCCAAGGCATGGGCAATCAAGGCTTCTCAGCCAAAGCACTCTGCGGGGCAGTGTTAGAGAAATATTCCGACGGCTGGATGCTTCGCAACACGGATGTATTCGTCAATTGCGCCCCGCGTGAGAACCGCGACATTCGTATCAGCAATCATGGGCAAGTAGATGTCGTTAAGAAAACGAGCGATCCAAACGCACCCGTACTCTGCGTTGACTGACTCCGCCTTTATGCAGCAAGCGCTCGACCTTGCGAGGGAAGGCATTGGCCGTTGCGCGCCTAACCCAACCGTCGGCTGCGTCATCGTAAAGAATGAGAAGATTATCGGGCAAGCTCGCACTGCCAATAGTGGCCGCCCGCATGCCGAGACCCAAGCGCTCGCCAAAGCCGGGGATGCCGCCAAAGGGGCCTCGCTTTATGTTACATTGGAGCCTTGCGCGCATCACGGCCAAACGCCGCCTTGTGTAGATGCGATTATCACCGCCGGGATCGCTAACGTTATCGTCGCCTGCACCGACCCCTATATAAAGGTAGATGGCAATGGCATCACTCAACTGCGAGAAGCGGGTATCGAGGTCGTCACCAGCATCGGCGAAACTCAAGCAATCGAGATTAACCGGGGCTTCTTTAGCCGTGTCCGCCGCCTGCGCCCGTGGGTCACACTCAAAACCGCCACTTCGTCTGACGGATTCATCGCCAAACCGGATGGCAGCAGCAAATGGATTACCTCTGAAGATGCGCGTAATCACGGCCATCGCGTGCGAGCGCAGAATGATGCGATTCTAACGGGCAGTGGCACTTATCTTTATGATCAACCTCAACTCACCTGCCGCATTGAGGGGTTGGAAGATGCCTCCCCTGCCCGCTACGTTTTAGATCGAAGCGGCAAAGTTACGGAATCTGATTTCACTCTCTTGCGCCATGATAACCTCCAAAACACCCTACGCCACCTCGCTGATGAGGGCGTGAACTATCTGATGGTCGAAGCCGGCGCCGAGCTCTCACTCGCGTTCTTAAAAGAAGGCCTCATCGACGAACTCTATTGGTACCGCGCTCCTCAAGCCCTTGAGCAAGGGATCGAAGCCTTCCATGGCGCGTATAAAACCATCGGTCTAGACGCCTTCAAAATGAGCGAAACTCAACTCGGCATCAACACACTCACGGTTTATCGTTTTACAGATCCGCAAAGCCTGTTACAGAGCTAACTATGTTTACTGGAATTATCACCGATGTCGCGACCGTCACTGCTATCGAAAATATGGAGAGCGGCAAACGCATGACGCTAGCCTGCAACTTTGAAATGGATGCCATCCCAATGGGCGCCTCCATCGCCTGTGATGGCGCGTGTATGACGGTAATCGAGAAAACTGCCAATAACTTCACGGTTGAAATTTCGCCAGAGTCACTCGAGCGCACCACGCTTGGCGCGTGGGAAATTGACACTAAGGTAAACTTGGAGCGCCCCGTTGGCGTAGGCGATGAATTTGGCGGACATTTCGTGACCGGACATGTCGATGTCGTTGGCAAAGTCGAAGCATTTGAGAATTACGGCGAGTTTTGGGCCTTAGTGATCTCATACCCCAAACCCTTTGGTGTTTACTTGGCCGAAAAAGGTTCCGTTGCCATTAACGGAACCTCCCTCACCGTCAATAGTGTGAAACGAGATGCGCTCATCTTTAGCGTGATGGTGATTCCGCATACGCTAGACGAAACCAATTTGGGCCATTTAGAAAAAGGTTCATTCATCAATTTAGAAGCCGATTTAATCGCGCGCTATTTGCTCGCACAAAAACAAGAACAGGAAGCGGCATGACCGAACTCTCTCCTATTGAAGATATTATTGCCGATGCGAAAGCCGGTAAAATGTTCATTTTGGTCGATGATGAAGACCGCGAGAATGAAGGTGATCTGGTCATCCCCGCTGAATTTGCGACCCCTGAAGTCGTCAATTTTATGGCGATGCATGGTCGTGGCCTCATCTGCCTGCCGCTCGAGAGCCAACAAATTAAACGCCTTGGCCTACCGAAAATGGCGCAGCATAATACCTCGCGTCACGAAACGGCCTTTACCGTTTCGATTGAAGCGCGCGAAGGTGTGACGACCGGAATCAGCGCCGCTGACCGCTCACATACCATTCTGACTGCCATTAACCCACAATGTCGCCAAACCGAGATCGCCACTCCCGGCCACGTTTTCCCACTGGAAGCACGTGATGGCGGAGTGCTTGTTCGCGCCGGTCATACCGAAGCCGCTGTCGATATTTCGCGCATGGCAGGGCTCAACCCCTCCGGCGTCATTTGCGAGATCATGAAAGATGATGGCGAAATGGCCCGCTTGCCAGACCTCCTACCCTTTGCCGAAAAACACGAGCTGAAGATTGCCAGCATCGCGGACCTCATCGCCTATCGCCGTCGTACCGATAAATTGGTCGAGGCCGGCATTGAAACCACCCTCCAAAGCCAGTTTGGCGGCGACTGGAGTGCTAGCGTTTATACCAGCACCCTAGAATATGCCGAGCATTTGGTATTAAAAAAGGGCAATCCTGACACAAGCAAGCCAGTCTGGGTGCGCATGCATGCGTTCGACCCCTTGCGCGATGCCATGGGCGATATGTTCGGCGATAAAACCGGCGAACTCGCCAAAGCGATGAACAAAATTGCAGATCACGGCGAAGGGATCGTCGTTATCATCCGCGAACCCCGCCGCACAACGCTGTCTGATCTACTTAGCCTTCGCAGCGGTGACAGCAAAACACGCCCGCCCATGCTACGCGATTACGGTATCGGCGCACAAATCTTGCTCGATCTAGGCATCCGCGAAATGACCCTTCTATCCAACAGCCGCAGCGCCGTCATCGGCCTAGAAGGCTACGGTCTGAGTATCTCGGATTACAAGTCTATATAACTCTACCGTCAATTATGAAGATTTCATGACAATAGCTCGCCAAAGATTGCTCTCTCTCTTAGCTTTTGGTATCATAGCGTGATTTTTGTATATAATTTTTATATTTACTAGCCTCTCTTTTTAGAGAGCACCCAGATTTGAAATCATTATATTTTTCATAAACTAAACCACACCAATCATGGAAGTACCAAAAGCAATAAAATTAACAGGACAATCCTCTGACGGAAGTATTTCAGTAGAGGTAATTTACGAAGGCCAAGAAAGTCAATCAACTTACACTTGGCATCACGGCCCAAAAGTCTCTTGCCACACAATGTACGGAGAAAACCTTACATGTGGGGATGATTGGTTAGGAAGCACTCGCACCACGGGGCAATCCCACCGTGCAAGTGTAACCTCTCAACCTCACTCTGTACAAATTGACGAGCACGGAACAACAAATTTGATTGAAACAATCAATTTATCCGTCTCGACAGATTGAAATCAATTTTGATAAGAAAATAAAGCCCTCGTAGAACTCGCCAGTTTTATTGGGGCTTTATTTTTGTTCTCTTTCGCCAAACACCGCCGTGCCCAACCTTATATGCGTCGCACCCATTCTTACGGCTAATTCCCAATCATTACTCATGCCCATACTTAACTGTGTGAGACCGTGATCGTTAGCTAGTTTCTTTAGAAAGGCGAAATGTGGGACCGGATTCACGCCTTGAGGCGGCAAACACATCAGCCCTACGATCGGCAAATCCCACTCTTTTTGACACTTCTTTATATAGGCGGCGGCGTCTGTCGGTAAAATACCGGACTTTTGCGGCTCCTCGCCCGTATTAATCTGAATAAAGCAATCAGGGCGTTTACCGGTCTTATCCATCGCCTTGGAAACGGCGCTTGCAACCGACTCTCTATCGATAGAATGGATCACATCAAAAAAACCGACCACATCAGCCGCTTTTTTACTCTGCAGGGCTCCAACAAAGTGTAATTCGAGATTTTCGACCTCATTTTTTCGAGTTTTCCAGTGCTCAATCCCTTCATCCAAACGATTTTCACCAAAGATACGATGGCCTGCCGCTAAAGCTGCATCAATTTTGTCATCAGGCTGTCGTTTACTAATAGCGATCAGTTTCGGGACATTATTTGCAGTTAAAGGCCGCTCTGACAGCGCCCCGAGGTAGTTATCCACAGTTTTGATTTTCGTCTCTATACTCACCCTATCCCCCAGTATTGCTGTGTTTTCAATGCAACAGCGTGGCCATAATGCTGCTGTTTTATCCACAGATGTTTTTTGGTACTTGTATATCGTAACCGAAACAGCTAAATATGGCCACAGGTGATGCGAGGAATTTCTCTTTGCATCTAACGATAGTAGTAACAAAGCATTAGGATATTATCATGAAAAAGTTTTTGATTGGTACAACTGCTCTGATCGGCGCTGCAATGATTGCAGGCGCGGCTCAAGCTGAAGACCCAAAAGTAATGGTTGGTGGTGTAATTGATTTCCAAGCTGGTTTCGCCAGTCAGGACAACGACGCTGCACAACGTGGACACGGTTTCCGTAACGATACTGAAGTTTCTTTCTCCGTACACGGAAAAGCTGACAACGGCCTCGGTTATGGTGCTGTAATTGATCTAGAAGCAGACGTAACAGGTGATGCTGACGGTGAAGGCTTAAACGCTTCAAACACTTATGTGTTCTTGGACGGCTCTTTCGGTCGCTTCGAAATGGGTTCAACTTCTGGTGCAGCTGAAACGCTTGCTGTAGAAGCTGATAACATCGCTCGCGGTACCGGTGGTATTGATGGTGATTGGACTTATTTTGCTAACCCAACTGGCGCTTCGTTCATTACGACTCCAGCACTATTGGCTGAGCATGGTTCAACTCTTGCTTACGGCAGCGAAGCTTTTTATAACTCAAACAAAATCAACTATTACAGCCCACGCTTCAGTGGCTTCCAAGTCGGCTTGTCTTACACTCCTGATTTAGATGATCGCGGTCAACTTGTTGCTCGTACTGACACTGTTGGTTCATTCGGCGACGTTATCGAAGCTGGTTTGAGCTACGAAGGTGATCTTGCTGGATTCGGTATTGCTGCTGCAGCTACCGGTATCTGGGGTGATGCTGAAATCGCTGGCGCACAAGACCTTGAAGGTTGGAACGCTGGTCTAGCAACTAGCTACATGGGCGTTGCTCTTGCTGGTTCATACGGTGACTGGGGTGATACTCTAGGCGCTAGCACTTCTGCTGACTATTACACACTTGGTGCTGCTTATGACTTCGGTCCATTCGGCGCTTCTGTGACTTGGTTAGATTCAGAAGTAGGTACAAGCGACTTTAACAACCTCGTTGTTAGCGCTGACTACTCTCTAGCACCTGGCCTAACGCCATATGCTGAAGTTAGCTTCTTTGACGCTGACGCAGCTGGTACAGCTTCTGATAATGACGGTTCTGTTGTTATCATCGGTACTGAACTAGCATTCTAGTCTAACTAGAATTCAGTTTTAGAATTAAGAAAGGGTGGCCGCGTGCCACCCTTTCTTTATGCTTCTCACTGTAAATCAGTCACCGCCACCATTTCTCCTAAAAATAAGCAATATTCTACACCTTCCCTCTCTCAAGAGAAGAGCACCACTCCGCTTATGATCTTATGAAAGAGTTAGAATAAACTCTGCTGGCCTTTATTTAGACCTAGAGCTTTCCACAGCTTGGGGCTTGCATCCAAATCATCCTTTTTCTCGCCTGGCCTAGGCAGGTCGATAACAGCTTTATCGTAATTCCCCTTCAGCTCGGCTTTGTGCACTGCATTCTTTAGCTTCTCGCCCGGCTTAAAGCCCCGTGCCCAAAGGCTATGCCCCTCAGCCTGTCGTGCGACAGTGACGTTATGGAAACCCGCATTCAGCATTTTTACCGCTAATGTTTGGGCGGTAAAGGCTGTTTTATGGGCCATATAATGTTCACCTTGTTCGAGTGACTTATTATAACCATAGAGCATTTCCAACGGCGTAATAGGGCCAACAGGAGACTCATATAACGCCTCTTCCAATCCACCTTTCGCAATACTAAACGCAACCGATTGAATATCTGGCAAGGTAATGACCGCTAATCCACCGGGTTTAATAACTCGGAAAAACTCTCCAAGTACCTTTGGTACTTCGTGAGCATAGACATGTTCCAAATTATGCGAGGAAAATAGACCATCCATCGAATGACTTGCCACGGTTGGCATATCGCGCATATCGCCTACAATATCAGGATTGACCGAGTTGGAGATATCAAGACGCACTTCTTTCCATTCATCTCCGTGGAAACCCTGATGCATATCCTGTTTTCGAGCCCGCCCACACCCAACATGCAGCACGAGCTTTTGCCCCGGTTCGGCCTGAATAACGGTCGGCTTTACGGCTTGCTTTAGGTTTTTCTGAATCGTCGCTTTACGAGGTTTTTGTTTTTTACGAGGCATAACTATTTCCTAACCGACCTTCTTGAATAATGTTTCTTGTGAGATCGGCGCATCGAGGGTTTTATGAACTTTCGGGGGTAGCTGCCTCGCGGCAATTTGCTCAATCAAGCGAATCTGTTTCGGCAGCAATTTCTTAATATCATAATGATCCAAGATAGTCTGGCGTGCAGCTTTGCGCATCGGGGCATATTTCTCTGGATTATTCAAGACATCGACTGCCTTTTCAGCAATCTCTTTCGGGGAGAAGAAATCTGCCAGCATCCCATTTTCACCCTCTTTAATCACCTCTTGCACCGGCGCAGTGGAAGAACCGATAACCAAACATTCAGCCGCCATCGCCTCCAACATCGACCATGAAAGCACAAATGGTACCGTCAAATAAACATGCGCAGCGGATATTTGTAGAACCTTCAAGAAACCCTCGTATGGAATTGCACCGGTAAAGAATAGGCGCGACATATCCGGCTTCACTTCATCTAATAATATATGGCGATAACGCTTTCCATCTGGAGCCGCGCGGCCATAGGATATTTCATCTGCGCCCACGGCGACAACCATTGCCGTTGGGTGCATTTCTTGGATATGTTTCACCGCACGTAAGAATTGATGTGAACCACGATAATGCTCAAAATTACGTGTCACATAGGTGATGATAGGGTCACCCTTTTTCAGCGTAACTCCCTCTTTCAGGGTAATACTGACGGAGTCATCCGGTTTTACCTTATCGGTATCAATGCCCTCATGAATCACGCTAATCTTATTTTGATAGGCTTCTGGATGCAGCGATTTTTGCCAATGGGTCGGTGAGATACCCCAATCGCTCATTTCTAAATTATGCAAATTAGTCGTGTTTTTAATTCGTACGCGGGCACCATCATCCAAACCACTCGGTGTTTCAGGATCAAAGTTCACATCCGCGCCGTGGAAACGGTAAAAGAACTCAAAATAGGAGAGAATCGGTACTTCCGGATAAATATCTTTTAAAAATAACCCGTCACCCCACCCCGGGTGCGTACAGATAATATCTGGCGTAAAACCTTCTGTTTCTTTCAGCTGACGGCAGATTCGCCAAACTTCTTGTCCTTGCAAGACCGCCTTCTCAGCCCCGATCAAATAGCGGTGCGTTACAGGGCTGGCGTCCCGCGGAACTTCATAAATGACGTTTATAACCCCTTCTGGCACTGGGTTTTGGTGCTTTTTGCTAATGTACAATACTTGGTGTTCAGCACTCGCCGCAAAATGTTTGATGAGATGTTTATACTGGGCCGGAAAGCTGGGGTGAATAAAGAGTATTTTCATTCCCCTTAGCTAGCATAGATCACCAAAAGCGCAAGATCTGCTATTTATTCTCTCCTAATAGTTAATATTTAGTTAACTTCTTCATACTTTTATGCTAGGTTGCTGGAAATTAATATATAAAGGGTTCAGTTTTAATGACATCACTCGTAATGAACACTCTGCAAATCACACGCTTTCCACTCATCTATATTTTGATGTTATTGGTGCTCGTGGCGTTTCTTGCTGGAAGCATTACGGTCGGTGCTGATTTCACACATAAATCACATACAAAAGCCCTTGCCAGCGATGTGGCACACTACGAATCCTTGCTGAATCACTTTCAAACCACTTACAACGCCCTGCCGGGTGATATGAGCAATGCCTCAAGTTATTGGGCGAACTGCCGCCACGACATGACCGCTTGTAATGGAAATGGAGATGGCGTCATCAGCAACTCAGCCAGCGACAGCACCCCTGAAGCAGCGCAAGTGTGGCAACATTTATCCCTCTCAGGCATGGTCTCAGAGAATTATTCTGGCGACTTAATCAGCGGTTACTACGTACCAGGTGAGAATATCCCCGCTGCCCCTTATAAAGATTCAGGCTACCTGATTAGTCACGATATCGCCTACCATCACGCATCATGGGATAATGCGCACCACCTCAAAGTTGGAGCGATGAGCGGCTGGCAATTTGAGAATGCCGCCGTTACCCTTTCCGATGCCATGGCCATTGACCATAAAATGGATGATGGTATCGCCTCTACCGGTACGGTCCTGTCACACAGCACGCCTGAAGAAGGGTGTTTAGAAAATTACCACCGCGAGACGCTCGTTGGCAAACAGGTCGCACATTATGCGACCCACTTATCTAAAGATGCGAAATGTAGCGTCTATTTCCGAATGAATTAATATCACCTCTCTACCAACCGCAACCTATCTGGCCCATCATAGACAAAATCTGAGGCAATAATATGTGCCTCACGATCACTCAATAATGCCCAGCTGAGCGGCAGAATTTCAAAGTGGGGCAGCAGCGCTACTTTACTTTATCACCCATGCAGCAAACACAAAAAAGGGGCCGAGAATAACTCCCCTGCCCCTTTTATATCTTAAACCAAATAGGCTTTAGCTAGCTATTTTCTTATCGGCTAGTTCAGCGCGGAGTTTCTCGGCTGATTTCACCATATTCTGCAAAGCAGGCTTCACTTCAGCCCAGCCACGCGTTTTTAAACCGCAATCCGGGTTTACCCAAACCTGACTTGGCGCGAGCACTTCGAGTGCTTTGCGAAGCAATAACTCCATCTCCATCACACTTGGTACACGCGGGCTATGAATGTCATAAACCCCAGGGCCGATCTGGTTCGGATAATTGTAATCAACAAATGCATCCAATAGCTCCATCTGGCTACGTGACGTTTCAATCGAAATCACATCCGCATCCATCGCAGCAATGGCTTCAATAATATCGTTGAATTCCGAATAACACATATGCGTATGAATCTGCGTTTCGTCTTTCACGCCGGTCGTTGACAGACGGAATGACTCGCCGGCCCAATCCAAATATTCTTTCCAATCGCTACGGCGAAGTGGCAGACCTTCACGGAATGCGGCTTCATCGATTTGAATAGCTTGAATACCGGCGGCTTCCAAATCCTGCACTTCATCACAAATCGCAAGTGCGATTTGACGGCAAGTTTCAGAACGCGGTTGATCGTTACGCACAAAACTCCATTGAAGGATCGTAACGGGACCCGTCAACATGCCCTTCATAATTTTCGACGTCAGGCTCTGCGCATATTCCGCCCAGAAAACCGTCATCGCCGTTGGACGCGACACATCACCGAAAATGATCGGTGGTTTCACACAACGTGAACCGTAAGATTGAACCCAACCAAATTTCGTGAAGGCAAAACCTTTCAGCTGCTCGCCGAAATACTCAACCATGTCGTTACGTTCAAACTCACCATGCACCAGCATGTCGAGGCCAGTTTCTTCCTGACCACGGATGCAACGTTCCGTCTCTTCTTTCAAGAAAGCATCATAGGCTTGCGCATCAATGTTACCTTTCTTAAAGGCCGCACGTTTTGCACGCACTTCTTGCGTTTGTGGGAATGAACCAATCGTCGTGGTTGGCAACATCGGTAAACCAAGGGCTTGCTCTTGCTTGCCAATACGATCGGAAAAAGCAGAATCACGTTTCGCCATTTCAGGCGTCACTTGCTTCATGCGCTCATGTACAGCCGTATCGTTCGTTTTAGGCGAAGTAGCGCGTTGCCGTAGAAGCGCGGCATTGGCTTCCATCTCGCTACGAATCGCTGAACGACCTTTGCTCACGCCCGTCGCCGCAACGGCGACTTCTGCAAGCTTTTGCTTGGCGAAACTGAGCCAGCCCCTTAGCTCAGCATCCAATTCTTTCTCTTGATCCAGATCGACTGGCGTATGCAGGAGTGAGCAGCTTGGCGCCACTTGAATCCATTCCGTACCAATCGCATCAGCGGCTTTCTCAATCACCTTCACGGCTTGGGTCAAATCGCCACGCCAGATGTTACGGCCATCAATTACACCGAGTGAAAGTGCCTTCTTACCCGGCCATGCGGCAAGCACAGCGTCTAGCTGTTTCGGCGCGCGGATCAAATCAATATGCAAACCGGCTGCATTGAGGTTCACCGCTGTTTCAAGATTATCGCCCAATGTATCAAAATACGTTGTGACCATCAGATGCAATTTACCTGATACTGCATTGAGCTTATCGAAAGCAGTAGTGTAAGCTTCCTTCGCACCCGCTGGCAAATCCATCACCAACATTGGCTCATCGACTTGAATCCAATCCGCACCAGCGGCAGCTAATTCAGCCAATAGTTCTTCATAAACAGGGAGCAATTTCGGCAATAGGCCAAGTGCATTTTCCGCACCCTTCATCTTACCCAACAATAGGAATGTCACCGGGCCGATAATCACCGGACGCGTGTGAATGCCTTGCTCTTTTGCTTCTTTAAATTGCTCTACCGCTTTGCGAGAAAGATATTTGAAGTCTGTCTCAGCGGAAAATTCTGGAACAATATAGTGGTAGTTCGTATCGAACCATTTGGTCATTTCCATCGCTGGAACATCCAAACCACCTTGTTGCGCACCACGTGCCATCGCGAAATAGGTGGTTAAATCCACTTGCTCGCCCTCAAAATTATAACGTTCTGGAATCGCGCCCGTCGTGCAGATCATATCCAAGACTTGGTCGTAGAATGAGAAATCATTCGACGGGATATGGTCGATGCCTTGACGGTGTTGCAAGGTCCAATGTTCGCGGCGTAAGTCAGCGGCCACTTGCATGAGCATGTCTGCGGTCATGGAGCCTTTCCAATAGCTCTCAACTGCTTTTTTTAACTCACGTTGCGCGCCAATGCGCGGAAATCCTAAATTAGCCGCTATGACCATGTTCTTACTCCTTGGTTTATCTATTAATTCACCCTTTCAAAAAGAGCGAGCAAGCAACATGACGCAGAATTTCCTTAGGTTCAAGCGGAAGATAGCCCGAATTCCACATTTTTCACCTAATATGCATGTTGATTCCTATTATACCACCAAGAATAACTGTAAATTTAGGCAAAAGAAAAGGCTCAACCCGTAATAAAAAATTACGTATTGAGCCTTTTGAGGGCACGAAGCTGCTGGTGTTATTAGCAGCGCGGCACATCCTTGACCTGTCGTTCCACCAACTTTTTCTCATCATCATTCTGACAATAAGATTTAGCTGCTGAAAGATAGGTCTTCATCACGAGCGCCGGGACACAGTTACCTGCAGCCTTTTCCTCTAAAAGATGTTTTCGGGTTGCTTGTAAGCCTCTGACCACTTCAATCTCCGCACAGGCTTTCCAACTAAGAAATCCATCAGCTTCACATGCTTCGTGAAGTCTTTCGGAAGCGGAAACGAGTGGATCAGCTTTGAAAGAATCGCAGCTGCTAAAATAGAGAGTTGTTACTATCGCGAAGATAGTTAATAAAAGGAATCGTTTCATGTCGTTTATGTTTTTGACATTAGGAAAAACGTTCCCTTGTAGAGTTTTAGAAAAACTCAGACTGAGATTTGATATTAATAAATCAAATATAGTGGTCTTTAAAAATCAAAGACACAAGGGAACAGGAGTATTATACGCGCGCTTCATGACAACTTAATGACGCCGGGGTGGCATTAGTCATTTGACCTTTGACCTTACCATTGCCTATGTCACACTGGGTGCATGATGAAACTCGCCTGCATTCAAATCACCAGTACGGATTCGATCCAAGATAATATCATGATGATCGCACCCATGGTGAGACAAGCTGCAGCCGAGGGCGCGACGTTGATTGCCTTGCCTGAAAATGCTTTCCTTATGGCCTCAGGGCGAAAATTCCATGAACAAGTCACCTTAGAGAACGAACATCCGGGCATTGCCGCCGCGCAATTTTGGGCAATAGAACTGAATGTTTGGATTATCATCGGCAGCGTCACGGTGAAAGATACAGTCGATGCACGCAAATACGCCAATCGACAACTTATTATTTCCCCTAACGCAGACATCACCGCGCGCTATGATAAAATTCACCTGTTCGATATTTCTATCCCCCAAGGCGAATCGCATCAGGAATCGGCGCGGTTTGAATATGGCGAGCAGGCCATCCTGACCAAAGCGGCAAATGCGGCGCTCGGATTATCCATCTGCTATGATGTGCGCTTCCCTTACCTTTACCGTGCGCTCGCCAAAGCCGGTGCCGAGATTCTGACTATCCCCGCCGCCTTTACCCAATTTACCGGTGAAAAAGGCGGCTGGCATGTCCTGTGCCGCGCCCGCGCGATGGAAACCGGGTGTTTTGTAATCGCCCCCGCTCAATGCGGCGAACATTGGGCTAGCCGTAAAACCTATGGCCACTCGCTTATCATCAACCCTTGGGGCGAAATCCTCGCCGAAGGGTCCGGCCAACCAGGTATTATCTACGCCGAGATTGACCTTGCCGAAGTCCCCCAAACTCGCCAACTTATGCCCAGCTTAAACCATGATAGAAAGTTCACCTTATGACCCAATGGATCGATAGCCACGCACATATTTTCACAAAAGAAACCGCGGGCAAAAAGCCCGTGCTCATTAAGGGTCGTTTTAACTCGGTGGAAACTTATACCAAGGGCTTACAAGCGAACCGACCTGCAGGCACCGTGATTGTCGATTTCAGCATGGCTTAAACCTCCGATCATGTGATGGAGTCGCTCGCCCCCCTAGCCGCCGCCGGGATCCCCGCCAAAGGTATCATTCGTGGTAATATCGAAGATGCCCGCAGCTTTGATTGGATTAAACAACCAAATGTCGCCGGGATCCGCCTTTACGGGATAACCGGAATTCCCAATTTCGCGGCAGATAAAGCAAAATGGGACCGATTATTCACGCTCATACGTCACTCTAAAAAACATATTTGTGTGTTTGGCACTCCGGCGCTGGCTCGCGCACTGGTGGCGCAGCTACCGAACGACCTTACACTCTTGATCGACCATCTGGGTATGCCCAATGCGCATGAGGGCGAAAACCAGAATGATTATGCGCTACTACTTGCTGATCTTTCTTCGCGTTTTAAGGGCGGCCAACCGATTTACTTTAAAGGCCCCGGCTATCGCACCAGTTTCGAACCGAGAAAGACCGCACCCTTCTTGGTGAAAATCATTAAGATGTTTGGCGATAGCCAACTGATCCTCGGCGCATCGGATGCTCCTTTTGCTGGCCCGGTGGTTGAAAAAGGCAGTCAGTTTTCTGGCCAAAAGAACCTGGAAGTGATCGGCTATGAAATGATCGTTAATTACCTCAATCGTCTGATTGAGCTAACGGCGAGTAAAAGCAATAAATCTTTCGAAATGCTACAGATGCAGCTGCTCTATAGCAATGCGCAGAAGCTTTACCAGTTTGAAGAAGTATCAGCCAAAGCCGCCTAATTTACGGCGCGAGCCACTCGCCTTTTTCTAGCTCACCTTGCTGAAAATGCAATTTACAGCGCTCGCCGCCAAGGGCGTTTAACTGCAACACATCAATATAATTAATCCGGCATTCTACCGCCGTGAAATGCAAAAACCCCGGCTCAGCCTCGGCATGAGTTGGCACTTTATGAGTGACGGCTGCCGGCAAGGTCGAATCACGTGACTCTACTCTCTCGGATGGGCCCGTACCGGCCATGTAACACCGACGGCTGCTATCTTTCGAGGCGTCCCAACGCATACGCGCACGGTTATCGGCGTGATGCAAAATAGCTTTGCCACGGCAGCGCAATTGACGGCGCTGTTTGGGATCATACACCATCAACTCCACATCGCCGTCGCTGATCTCTAACCCTAAAACTTTCGGGCTGCGCGCATCACTATGAAACCATAGCGCAGGCTTATCTTGTTCGAACTCGCGTAACACCACCGTGCGTGCCTCCGGAAAACCATCTGGCGAAATTGTGGCTAAATTCATTAAATGCCACGGATGGCCGCGACCTTGCGCTGCCAAAGAAATTTGCTCTGAAACCGCGCGCCAAATAGCCGGAAAGCCAGCTTCAAGAATGCTCATGAGATAATGCTATCTCGCTAGCTTTTCGGCTGCAATTGCTCGATTAAATGATCAAAGCCTTTACGCTGAATAACCGATGAGAATTCTGAACGTTGCGTGTTCAACAGACTCACACCTTCCACCACAATATCAATAATTGCGTATTTACCGCTCTTTTGACGCATACGGTAATCGACTTTTACTGCCGCGCCACCCGTCGGGCGCTTAATATTCATGCTCACCATATATTGATTTTTCTTCAATACCTTACTACGAGTCACTTCAAATTCAGTGCCTTCAGCATATTCCGTAAAATTGGATGTATAATGCTTTACAAGAAATGCTTTGTAATTCGCCAAATAACTCTTTTGTTGCGTCGCGTCCATATTGCGCCAATGCTTACCAACCACGAATCGACCGATCCAATCGGTATTTACCGCCGCCTTAAAGAGGTCTTCTAATGACTGCAATTTCGCTGAATCCGACGTGCCAGAAGCCAACACCTCCACCGCTTGGTTCGCAGTATCTAATGCAAATTTACGAGCACCCTCTTCATTTGCTTGCGCAGTGAACGCAAAAGCGATCATCAAAAAAAGTGACAAAACCACCTGTTTCATAAGTCTGTATCCTATTTAAAAGCTAAAGCTGCGCTAGTTTAGCGGATTTTATCCGCATCTGCAAAGTTATTAACCAACCCATCACGACGCTGCAAGTAGAGACTACGGAAAGTCGCATATGGATCCAACGAGGACCCATTCACCTGATCAATAAATTTATCCAAACGTGCACGTGTATCAATTGCGCGAGTCACTGCCAGACCATAATCTTCAGGCCAGTTCGCAACATTATAGGTTAGCGGGTTCAACAACACATCAATCACCATACCCGGCGCATCACGCAAAGAGGAGGGGCCAATGAGCGGCAGCACGAGATAAGCGCCATGCCCGACACCCCATACTCCGAGTGTTTGGCCAAAATCTTCATGGTTGCGCTCTGGCATACCCAGATCAGTCGCAATATCAAAAACGCCAGCCACCCCTAAAGTGCTATTAAATACAAAACGCCAAAAGGTCACAAATACATTTTGCGGATCGCCTTGAAGCAGCGAGTTCACAAAAACCACCGGTGCTTCAATATTTTCGAGGAAGTTATGAACCCCTGTGCGAGCAAATTCAGGTAACACCGTATTATAAACACTGGCTAGGGGGTCGAATAGAACGCTATCAACCACATAATTGAACTCATGCACGCCGCGATTTAATCCTTCAAAGGGATCCGAATCACCTGCACGCGCCTCTTTTGAGAAGTTTAAATAATCATCTGCTTCAAACTCATCAGCATCTGCCATTGCGGCAACCGGCAAAAATACCGCGAGCACGCAAATCATCAAAAAATGTTTCATTTTATCCATACACCTTGCCATCTACCATAAACAGGCTTTATATCAAGTAACTTATTGATAACCGTTCTACCGTATAACTCTTAACAAAGCCTTACTCATCATCATGAAACTCGCTCATACCAACGACCCCATCGGATTAAAACATGCCGTTGTGGCAAATAAGCCACGCATTTCTTTTGAGTTCTTTCCGCCGAAAAGCGAAAAGATGGAGCGCCAGCTTTGGAAGAATATCAAACGATTGGCACCTTTGAGCCCCGAATTTGTATCCGTGACCTATGGCGCCGGCGGCACGACCCGCGCGCGCACCCACGATACGGTACGTCGCCTAGCCAAAGAAACCAAACTCACTCCCGCCGCACATCTCACCTGTGTTGATGCGAGTAAGGATGAAGTGGACGAAGTCGCACGTGATTATTGGGAGGCAGGAGTCAAACACATCGTAGCACTTCGCGGTGATGCCCCGGATAGCTCGGTTCCCTACTCACCCCATCCGCAAGGCTATGCCTATGCGGCCGATCTTGTGGCCGGTCTCAAGAAAATTGGCGATTTTGATATTAGCGTCGCCGCGTATCCGGAAGTTCACCCTGAGGCACGCTCAGCCCAAGAGGATCTGGATAATTTAAAACGCAAAGCTGATGCCGGCGCCGATCGCATTATCACCCAATTCTTTTTTGATCCGGATTCCTTCTTACGTTTCCGCGACCAGGCGGTGGATGCGGGTATTACGATTCCTATTATTCCGGGGATTATTCCGATTGGGAATTTCTGGACGGTAAAAAAATTCGGCACCATGTGCGGTACGGATATTCCTCAGTGGCTCGATAAAATGTTTGAGGGCCTGCAAGAAGATGAACGCACGCATGAGATGGTCGCCGCTTCTATCGCCGCCGAAATTTGCCAACGTCTACGCGCAGCTGGAGTCGAAGATTTCCATTTCTACACGCTAAACCGCGCAGGCCTTACCTATGCACTCTGCCGGATGCTGGGGATTACGGAAAATAGCTGATTTACACGCTAGTTTCTTTGTCACCCTGCCAGTGGGAATCCCTGTAAGCTTTAAGGTTGGACTCCATGGAGCGCATATTATCATGGGTTTTTAATCCAATCTCTTCACGGGTCAGCCCGTGCGATTTTAATTCACTATCGATGATCTCAAAAGACGGTAAAAAGACCGTCCCATCTTGCGAATAAATTCCATCTTTATAGGCTTCTTGGTCTAAAATATAAATGGGCTTGGGTTTTAAACCTGCATCCAATCGATCTTTATTTTGTTCAATCGCCAGTAACGCACTTTCGACCAATTCTTGATCCGTTCCCTGACCACCCGCCAAAAAAACATGCGCGGCAGATCGAAGCATCTCATGCATACGTCGTTGCATATTTCCGGCATTATGTCCTTGCATCCCTAACGGCCATTTACCCGAACCTTCCGAGATCAATAGCGGTGGCATTGAGTAGCCCACCATATTGCCTGACTCCTTCAGCGAACCCAATATTTCCTCAACCTGACTGCCTTCGCGTGGACGTAATATCCTAGACAACACCTCCAGTGCTTCATGCAATAAAAACTCCACATTTGGTACTTTAAAGACAGCCTTCATAATCGCTTTTTGATGTGACTCTGCATTCTCACCACTCAACCGACGATCGGTCGTATTTTGTACGGTAAGTTTTTTGATGATCTTCTTCATCGCTTCCAGTTGCTTTGTACTTAAATCAGATGCGTCTGATCTCTTTTTTAGGTGACGCGTTAAATAGGCTTCGACGTAGCCGGAATGCACCGCACCCATCGGCCCTTCTTTTTGACCGGCACCCGTTACCAGCACCCAGTCTTGATCGTGAATAAATCGCCCCATTTGATTGGCCGGCGCTTTAAATCCCGGATATTCATTCGCCGCACCGCCTGCGACAAAGACCGTGAACTTTTCTTCTACTTCAAGCGCCGGAATTTGCTCTGGCGGTATATGTTTCTTTGGTTGAATCCGCTCCACCCCTGTCAGGCGGTGGCGTTTACGCGAACGCTCTTTGTCCAACAGCTTTTTGACATTCTCAAATAACTGTTGCGCGCCCGCCTCGTCTTTATAATCACTTGGATCATATTCGAAAACATGGTTCACCTCTGAAATACCATTTTTAAGGCCGGTATATTTCTTATGACGTAATATTTTTAAAGCACCATCAAACGGACCCATATTCTTTTTATTCTTCGGATTTAATATCACCAGTGTTTTTTCTTTAGCAGAGGGCATCACTTGCTTATCAACCGTCGCCCCTAAAATAAGTTGCGCATTTTGCAAATGAGTCGCCGCCTTTGATGGAATTAAAAATACAATATCTGCATGTCCCAATAGGCGTGCATTTGGATTCGATAATAATTGCGTCTGGGTCAGTCTCTGGAGCGTATCGAATCCCTCTTTCTTTAATTTCTTTTCAAATTCTTCGACTAACGACGGTTTCTTTTTCCCACTATATAAGACCAGAACTTCAGGGGGTTGTTCGTTCTGCACACGTTGCGTATATTTCCATTGACCTTCTTCATCACGCCCAACCATTGGAATATTATATTTCTCTTGTAACGATCTAATCGCATGCAAACGATAATACGGCGCGACAGTATTCCCCTCACTTTCGAGGAGGTTATATTTCTCAATTAATTGACGTTGCGTATAATCGGTACGATTCGTTTGTTTATCGGGAATAATAAAATCACTGGTAAATAATCGTCCCAAACGGTGTTTTGGCTTTGGTGAATCAAGGCGATATTGAATTAAACTATCAATCTCATCCTGACTGGCAATACGCCCTTTACTCTCGCCTTCAATAATGTCTTCTGCCGTTAAATAATCTTGTGGCAACTCATGCGGCGCGACTAACATCATCGAACAATGGTTACGGAAGCGAAGCAACGATCGGCTCCCGTAAGAACGGCTATCGAGCTCATATTCTTTTGATACCGTTTCCATCGACTCGTGCATAATATCGTAGAATTCCCTGACTCCACCCGGCAGTACTTCATAAATCGGTTTATAATTAGGACCGGGAAAATTCTTGGCGCCCTTAAGCTTTGTCATCCAAAGATTATTAATTTCGACATTGCTTAAAAACTCTAGGACTTCATCATTCGACATTTCTGGGAAGACTTCCGCCTTGAGTTCCTTATTCGTCAAAAATTCGTCATAGATTCGATCATCAATGCGTTTACGAAACTCCTTGCGAAACGCGGTGCGGATTTTACGATCTTTATTAATCGGATAAATTTCGATACCGGAATCTTCGACCATGCCCACAATCGGTTTTGACATATCAAACTCGACCGTCGCTAAACGATTTTTAATCGCCTCTATATTCGTATGCAGGGAGAGCGAAACTTCCGCCGCTTTTTGTAATAAATTACCATCATAACTGTTGGTCATTTCATCGGTCTTTTGGGGGGAGAGACCAAGATCTTCTAAAAAAATGAAGTTAATGTCGAACCGCTGAAACATAATCTCATATTCCGCTCGCTTATCCGGCGAAGTGGTCGAAAGAATAATGGTTGAGCCTGTTGGTAAATCTTCAAGAATCTGCATATCTATCATGAGTTATTTATAACAGAATAAAGTTAATAAAGCATGACTACTCACCGTCACCACGCATAATATGGACCGCGATTCTTCGGTTGAGCGCGCGATTATCAGAAATAGGCAACCCTTGAGCATCTAAGTTATCGACCTTGGGCTTCACGTCTGCAAATGCAGCCATTTGCATCCGCTCTTTTTCAATCCCTTCGGCGATCATCACACGGGTGACCCCCGCAGCACGTACCGCTGAAAGCTCCCAATTACTGGCAAAACGTGCCCCCATAATAGGCACATCATCCGTATGACCTTCAATTTCCACGCGGTAATCTTCTAGGTTCATCTCTTTAATCGCGAGTACCATTTCACGCAAAATCGGCATCGCCCCTTGCTTTAGCGTAGCTGAACCGGACGTAAAAAGGGCCGTTGAGCCAATATCTAACCGCACACCTTGATCGGTATATTCAGCTGCAACATCCAGTTCCACCGCATTATCTTCAATAATAAGCTGAAAATCATCATAGAGGGATTTGAACGGAAGTTCGATAATATCGGTAACAAAACCGGACGTCATCGCCTCAGTAATTGCTTCAAATTTATCAATCTTTGGCTCTGAGACCGAAAGCAAAATCACAAAGAAACATAAAAGCAACGTGACGCAATCAGCATAGGTACTCAGCCATGCCTCATCTTCGCTATCATCGCGAGGCTTTCTCGATCTACGCCGCGCCATTATCTACCTCGCAACTGCTTATCGAGGTTAAAGTGGATTTCTGGATCCAGATAACTATTGAGACGATCTTGCATATAACGCGGATTTTTCTTCTCCGAGAGCATGATCAGACCTTCAGCCATCATCTCATTACGAAAACGCTGAATCTCTTCTTTTTGCATTAATTTTAAGGCCGCCGGAATAAAGAACATCCGCGCAAGCACCACACCATAAAGCGTCGTTAAAAGCGCTAAAGAGAGACCTTGGCCTAGCTTGGCCATATCGCCATCTAACCCTTGCAGCATCACAACTAGCCCCACCAACGTACCGATCATCCCGAAAGCCGGAGCCGCGGCTGCCATTTGTTTCAGTACCGCCACAGGAACCGTATGACGGTCAAACTCGCTCTCCACCGCCGTTTCCATAATCTCACGCACCTCTTCAGGCTTATAACCGCTGGAAACCATGGTCAGCGCAAAACGCAGTACCGGATCATTTGTATTCACCTTCTTAATTTCATTCTCAAGCGACGGTAATCCGCTCTTTTGCACCAAATAGGCCCATTGAATGAGACGTAAGATTTCCGTATTCAACCCTTCACGCGTCGATTGCGGCGCCTTAAGCATCCACCACAGCGCCTTGAACGCCTGGAACACATAACGTGCTTGAAAACTCATAAAGGCTGCGGCAGTCGTACCACCCACAACCATTAAAATACTGGAAAGGCTAACAAAAGCGATCCAGTTATCGGTACTCATGTAGATTGAGGTAAAAAACAACCCGAACCCAAACAGCACTCCTAATAAAGACGAAAAAGACATGAGACCATTAGAACGCCAAGAAGTTAAAAAAGTATTGAGATCGCGGATCTTTCCTTCATATTCGGTATATGAGTAAAAAACCTATTATCGGCTATACGCTGGATTTCGAGTTCGGTGGCAAAGGAGAATATTCCCTTTATCCTTGGTACGCCATGCGTGAGAACTACTTCGCCTCTACGACACAAGCAGGCGGAATCCCGCTTCCACTACCGCATGAGCTAGATCTAGTCGAAGAGTATCTCAACATGATTGATGGGTTAATTGTGACCGGCGGAGACTTCGATGTCCCGCCCCATTATTACGGACAAGCAGTCGAAAGCGATACGGTCAGCCTCAAAGAGAGGCGCACTGCATTTGAGCTCGCCATGACACGTGGCGCATTGGAGCGTAACCTGCCTGTACTGGGCATTTGCGGCGGTCAGCAGCTTCTCGCGGTCGCACTCGGCGGAACATTAATACAACACATTCCCGATACTATCGAAAATCCGCTACCGCATGAACAGCCGAACCCTCGTAATGAGGCCGGCCATAGCGTGAAGATCGAACATGATACCCTGCTGCACCGCATTGTCGGCAAAGATAAAATTGAGGTAAATAGCGCCCACCATCAAGCCGTTGAAACGGTCGGCGATCGGCTTATCATCAACTCCACCGCACCTGACGGTGTGATTGAAGGCGTAGAATGCAGCGATTATAAATTCTGCCTCGGCGTACAATGGCACCCTGAATTTCATATTACCGGCGCCGACACGAAAATCTTCGCGGCGTTTATTGAGGCGGCAAAGCGCTAACGCTTAAAGCCCTAGCACATCACGCATCGAATATAAGCCGGCGGGCTTGCCTTGCAACCATTTGGTCGCTTTAAGGGCGCCATCCGCATAGATCGCACGATTATGACCACGGTGAATTAACTCTAGCCGCTCATTCTCGCCCGCCAGCATCACCGTATGATCCCCAATCACCCCACCACCACGTTGAACCGAAAAACCGATATCACCAACGTTACGTTCTCCGTCGCGATCCATAACACCCGCCTCGCTTAAAGTGACTCCACGCGCTTTTGCTGCTGATTCACCTAACAGTTTCGCCGTGCCGGAAGGCGCATCTTTCTTATGACGATGATGCAGCTCATTAATCTCAATATCGAAGCTTTCATCCAAGGTCGCGGCAGCCTTCTCCACGAGCGCCGCCAGTAGGTTCACACCGAGACTCATATTGAAAGATTGTACGATTGGAATTTCCGTCGCCGCCTGATTTACGACCGCTTGCTGTTCATCAGATAAACCCGTGGTGCCGGTCACTAATGCAACACCAGCTTGAGCGCATTTGGTTGCTAATTCGGGCAAACCTGCTGGCAGGGTAAAATCAATCACCCCATCGGCCGCAGTGAAATCGGTTTCTGACAGAGGCGTTGCCGCAACACCCAAAGGTTTCACGCCCAAAACTTCGCCAACATCTTTACCGATAAGTGAGGGATTGCGTAGGGTTGCCCCTATAATTTCGTATGTTGGACCGGCTAATATAGCATGTGCAACTTCACCCCCCATGCGGCCATTTATGCCTGTAATGATAATTTTCATCCACCATCGATAAGGCTTTGTCTGTTTATTGTCAAAAAACACCTTTTATTAGTGAAAAATTAAGTCCCATCGTGCTTAATTGAGAATAGGAGTATTATGTTTTCATACCTACGCTATTTCTCAATGATCAGCGCTGTTATCGTCACGATAGCAGCCATTGCGCTTGGCTATTATTTCCGCAACTCCGCCGAAGGCGACTTGAGTGATTTGGTGATTAAGAACAATAAGGTACTCACTCAAGGCTTTATCAATAATGTGTGGAGCGAGCACCAAATGGTGAAGATGCTGGAGCTCTTTCGCAAACACAACGTCACCCCAGATAACTGGAACCGCTATCGTGGGTATAAAGAAAATTACGAAACCTTTAGCCGCGATGTTTTTAAATATTTTGAAGAAATGCCAGTCGTACATGTCACAATTTACGATAGTAGTGGTGCGAAACTCTTATCGCTAAACCAGTCTGGAATCCTTGATACATCTGCGATGGGCATACAATCGGAAGATACTGACGAAGCACAGAGTACGGTGCTTAATGCCCTTTCTGGCTCTGTGGCCTCAACCGTCTTGCAAGATTCTATATTCCAAATTGCCGATAGCTCGCGCAAAACAGGGACGCTCGTGCAAACCGCCGTGCCGATCCTATCGGATAGCTATGTTCCTCTTGTCGCTGGATCCGCCGGTTACGATAAGAAAAGTAATATCAAGGGCATGGTCGAAATTTATTACGATGTCACTCGTCAATGGGAACAGCTCTATCAATTCCAGTATGTCGGTACAGGAGCAATTATCCTCATCTTCCTGCTACTTATTGGAACGCTTATTTTGGTGGCAGCGAAGGCCGAAGGGATTATCGCAAAACAACATGATGCCAACCTAGAACTCGCGGCCCACGCCGCCGCCGCCGAAACTGAGAATGAAAATAAATCGCAATTCCTTGCTAGTATTAGCCATGAACTTCGCACCCCACTCAATGCGATTATCGGTTTCTCTGAGATCATCAAAAATGAAACCATGGGCGCGATCGGAAATGAACAATATAAAGATTATATCAAAGATATTCATAATTCTGGCGTTCACCTACTCAGCCTGATCAACGACATCCTCGATTATTCTAAAGCGGAGGCGGGCAAACTCGACATGTATATGGACGAAGTGGATGTAACAAAACTCATCCATTCCAGCATGCGCCTTGTTTCACCCCGTGCAGAACATGCGCAGGTAACCTTGCTAACCGAAGTACCAAAAGAGCATTTTGTCATCCACACGGATGGCAAAAAAGTGAAACAAATTTTGCTTAACCTGCTTTCTAATGCCGTGAAGTTCACCCCTGAAGGCGGGTCTATCACTGTGAGCCTGTGGCAAGATGTAATGGAAAACTCACTCTCCGTCGAAGTCAAAGATAGTGGTATCGGTATCGCTCCGAAAGATATTTCCAAGGCGCTTGCACCTTTCGGACAAGTAGACAGCGCCCTTAGTCGTAAATATGAAGGAACCGGCCTTGGCCTTCCGCTTACGAAGAAATTCGTGGAAATTATGGGCGGCACCTTTGTCATGGAGAGCGAAGAGGGCCAAGGAACATCAGTTCGCTTTAGCCTACCAATGAATGTTGTTTCTGCCGCTGAGGAAGAAGCGCCTAAGGCGCTTGAAACAAGAGCCGCAGAACCACAAGCACAAGCTGTGCCAGCCGCCGCACCTATTATTGCCGCCACCGCTGCCGAAACACCAGCACCCCAGAGTGCTGAAGCATTTAGTGCACCCCCACCCGCGGAGCCAACCGAGCCCGAAATACCAGAGCCTCAAGCCGAAGAAGCCGTACAACCTCAACCTTTTGAAGTTCCGGCGACTGAAGATCTGGAGCGAAACGTAGCTGAAGAAGCTCCTGCTGAGTCCGAGCCTTTTGTAAACCCTTTGCAAGACCCCGCTCTCACACAAGCACCCTCGAAACAAGGCTTCTCTGAGTCTGCCTTTGAAGTGCCTACCGACACGTCAGAGCCTTCGGAACGCTAATCTGCTCTAGCATTTTTCCAGAAAATGCCTATATCACTGTTATGAGTAAACATTCTAAAGCACGTCGCTTGACGACTTCCGCCATCCGTAATCGTAAAGGAGGCGAGCCTCTCGTGATGCTCACGGCCTATGATGCGCTGATCGCAGCCCTGCTCGATAAGCATTGCGATATGCTGCTCGTTGGCGATTCTCTCGCGATGGTACGCTTGGGGATGGAAACGACTTTGCCTGTTAGCATCGAAGCAATGATCCTACACGGACAGGCCGTTATGCGAGGCAACAAGCATTCACTTGTCATCATTGATATGCCTTTCGGCAGTTACCAAGAATCCCCAGAACTTGCCTTCCGCAACGCTGCAAAGCTATTGCAAGAAACCGGTGCACAGGCCGTCAAGCTTGAAGGCGGCGAAGAAATGGTAGATACGATCCACTATCTAACCCAGCGCGGGATTGCAGTGATGGGGCATGTTGGCCTCACACCACAGCATGTCCAGCAAATGGGTGGCTTTAAAATACAGGGCAAAAATGAGGCGAGCTGGAATAAAGCTCTACGCGATGCAGTTGCGGTTGATAAATCGGGTGCTTTTGCCATGGTCATTGAAGGCGTGCTTGAGCCGCTAGCCAAAGAAATAACCGAAGCCGTTGCGATTCCCACTATCGGTATTGGCGCCTCTGCCGCATGCGATGGTCAGGTGCTCGTGACCGAAGATATGCTAGGTCTAACGGACAACCCTCCCAAGTTCGTACATGCTTTTGCGCAGCTAAAAGAGCAGGTTACGCAAGCGGTGAGCGATTACTCGAATCAAGTAAAGTCGCGTAGTTTTCCTGGCAAAGAACAATGCTACTTGCCCAAAGAAACCGGTTAAATTACGGCGTTACTTCTTCAATCGCTTGGCTGCGCTCTAGCGCGCCAAGGCGCTCATCAATAAAGTGTTTAATGAAGCGTAACTCGCCTGGCTTGATATCTTTCGCATTCGCCTTGATATGCTCCATAATCGCGAGAGCATCGCCAAACTCACCGCGTTTTTCATAAATAAAAGCCGGCAGCTGGTTCACCCAAAGCGGAACATTTTCTGCGTAAAGTAATGGCTTTGCAAGCTCAAGAGCTAGGTCATCATTCTTCAGCTTGTGATTCGCTAAATAAACCGCTTGCGCCTGCCACCACCATTTCTCATTTAGACGATTCTGCGAATGCTTGCGCAAGTAATTCACCACATGAATCACATCCGGCTTATTTTGCGTTTGGCTGAAATAATAACTCGCCAAGGTCGGGATATAATCGGACTTATCATTGAGCGTATCCATCAGATCAAACCAGGCACTCAGGCGTTCAAAATTATACTCTCGCAACGCGGTAAAGCGACCGAATGTATCGCCAAAATTCTGCAAATGAAGAGCCAGCAAGCGGAAAAATACTTCATTATCCCCAAAGGCAAGCGCCTTCACTGCCAGCTCCCCCGGTACCGCTGGTACGATCTCCATCGTTGGTTTATGAGGCCGCGTCTCAATCCAAAAGAGCAGCTGCATACTTAGGAAAATCCCAAATACCAGCCAACTTATTGTCATTGAGGGGCGCATGAGCAGACTCCGCCTAAAACTCTTTACGTTTAAAATCAATCGTCGCCGCAAAGATAAGGAGTGGAATATAAATCAACACTCCCAGCAAGGCGATGCCCGTATCTTCAGGACGCAGCACCCCGTAAACCAACCATTCCGATTGTGTAAATAAATCCAATCGCGGAATAATCATTGAAGTGCCCTCGATAATAAAACGTAAAAATTCATTAAGTGCATGATCTTTAAATAATATGTGCGACTCTGAGGTGGCGAGAAAAAATGCCATCATACGCCCCGCAATATACAGCCCCATGGAGGCTAAAACTGCCGTGACCGCACTGGACAGGGTGAAGCTCGCAAAAAGCACTATCGCTACCATTAACCAACTCTCTAGCAGCAAACTTACCCCCCAATAAGCAAAACCGGTTAAATTAATAATCGGTAAGAATGAGATAATCATCACCGCCGCGAGTACGAGCAGAAATGAAACGAAAGAAAAACCGAGCCAATAAGAAAAGAGAATTTGGAAACGCGATAAGGGGCGCGATAGAAGAACATCAATTTCCTTTTGGTCGAAGGCTTGACGAATATGAAATGCGATAAATACGGTTAAGCCGAACATCAAAATCAAACGAGATGCAGCACCACTAAAGACGAGCGTCATGGCTTCTTTCTCAACCATTGCCGTGCCACCCAATATCGCCGCAACAGAAGTTGCAAGCGCAAGTGCAATTAAAAGCCCTAGGAATAAATAGTCCCGCAAAGCAGTGAGTAGAATATATCGAATATTAGTAATCATGGGTCCCTCTTAAAACTCAAATCGCTCTCTAGAACTTTAATGGGCGCGGATCATCTGTGAACTTTTCATAGATCGTTTTATCAGCATCGTGAGCATAGCCGTCTGTACCAACCAAAGTCGCCCTAATAAAGATAATTAACTCACGCTTCGTATCTGTTTTATCAACTGATTTGAAAAGATTGCCAAGCCATGGAACCGAACTGACTCCCGGCACGCCATTATCTGTGTTGCGAGATGAATCTTCCATCAAACCACCAATGATCATCACCTGACCACTCTTAAGTTTGAGGATGGAATCCAGTTCACGCACCTCAACCACCGGAATTTCGTTCGTGATATTGGCCCCTCCCCCTTGCGTTGCAAGGAAGGCAACTGCCGGATCACTTACAAAATTCGTCACGCGAGAAAGCGTCGGACGAACCATCAACGTAATCTCGCCGGTATCCGCATTAATCGATGGTTGCAAGGTTAGGATAATACCAATCGGAACGGTTTTTACCTGACTATCAACGGTCAGCAACTCTTGGTTAGTACCCGTCGTCGTATCGGTTTCACGCTCTACATTAATCTCAAAATAAACAAAATTTTCAGCAAAAGTCAGTACCGCCTGTTGATTATTTATCGCGTGTAAGCGCGGGCTAGACAATGTCCGAGTCGTTCCGAAACCCTCGACAAGTTGCAGAAAGTCGTTTAGATCGGGGCCCGCGGCGCCATCGACATCTCCACCGAGTCCGCCCAAAAGCTTATCCGAAAGCGTCGCCGTGAAGCCGCCATTCGTGAAATCAACCGCATTAAAATTTGTTACCAAGCCAATTTTATCGCTGATCGTCGACCATTCGACACCGCTTTGGTAGCGGTCATTCAATGCCACTTCAACAATCTTTGCTTCAATTAAAACCTGCGCCGAGGCATTCGTTCGAATGCGATTAATGAAACGACCAATCAATTCATGCTGACGCTCTGACGCTGAAATCGTTAAAATACCGGCCTGCTTATTCAGAACATAAAAGCCACCACCCGGAAGAACTTCTGCTCCCGCAGGAGCGCTTGAAACGACGGCAGATGCAGCAGCATCGCTCGCAGCCGCACCGGTTACCGCAACGTCTTCACCCTGTACCGAGAAGAGGCTCACCGTTGCTACTTTCGAAGCCGGCGTGTAACTTAAAATTTGGCGGATACCGCTTTCTAGCGACTGCCAGAAATCGCTTTCGGTCACTGAGTTAATCGTTTGCGTTGAACCGGTATTTAAACCGCCTTCACCGCCGCCTGAAGAAAGTACATTCGTACTGATATTAACATCACTGGTGCTGCTGCGCTCAATATTAAGAAAATCCATCGGATAACTATCAATATAAGGTAAATCACGCTCGATCCGCAAAACGCCCGCGGTCATCGTATAACGCAAGGCGGCCATTGAGGCGATGCGGTCAACCACTTGGTTAAAAGGTTTATTATTCGCGATGAACGAAATACCGCCCTTTATTCCTGCATCCAACTCAATATCGACCTCGGCAAGACGGGCGAGCTCAAGCAAAACATCTTTCAACGGCACATCATCCGTCACAGCAATCGAGACCAGTTGTGTCTCTGAGATTTTAGGTGGCTTAGGGGCCGAAAGAATTTGCTTTAAATTGGGAAGTGGCGGTGGCGGTGGCGGCAGAAGCTCAACTTTATTGATCTTTTCGCGAATCTCAGGACGCGCCATTTGACGGTAATCTTCACGGCTCAAATCCAGCGCTGTATCAATGTGATCATGGTTCTCAGGGTCAAATTTAGCACGTAGCTTATCGGTACATGCGCTTAACGCAAGCAGGCCGACGACCGCTAAAAATGCTACTTTGGTGATAGAACTACCCATGCCCAAGCTATTATTATTCTTATTTTTATAATTCTTAAGCGGTACTCTAGCGCCTCAATGACCCTAGCAGCAAGTAAAAATTCTTATTTTTTTCTTAAGCGAGCATTCGGGTCAGCATATCCCAGAAAGGCTGCGTCAAATCAGGCCAAACAACTAAAAGAAACAATGAAATTGCTAGCGCCGGGCCAAAGGGAAAGCGAGGATCCTTGGAGATAAACTTCCAGAGAATCCCCGTCAAAATACCAAGCAACCCACTGTAAAATATAAAAGCTGAGAGTTGCGTTAAAGATGCCAACCACACTCCGACAACAAACAGAAACTTTACATCGCCGAACCCTAACCCATGTATTCCACGCAACCAATAGTAACCATAATGCAACAGCAACCCGACCCCTCCGGCAAGAGCAACACATCCAACTATATCCGCCATGAGTGTCCCAACAAGCCAATGATATCCGACTCCCAATGGGATAAGAAATAAATGAATCTCATCTGGAATTAGTTGAGTCTCCAAGTCCGAAATAATCATGGTCAGTAGAGTCGCGCCGAATAAAGCAATAATGGTCGCCTGTGCGGTCAAGCCGTATAATTCATAGGCCAGTAAGAAGAGCGACGCACAGATTAATTCAATCAGCGGGTAACGCACACTCACTTTCGCTTGGCACTTGCGGCATTTTCCGCCTGAAAACAACCACGAAAACACAGGAACTAAATCTAAAGCTCTGAGACCATGCTTGCATAAGGTACAGAAAGAGCCTGGAGTGACGATCGATTTCTCTAACGGTAGGCGATAACTAGCCATAGTGACAAAACTGCCAAAACACAGGCCCACCAAAATAACGAGAACATAATCCATAAAAATAAACTATCCTGTTCAGGTTGTGGGTGACAGCTCCTTCACAATCCTGCTAGAACCCAAAGTCTGAAATGTAAATTCTGGAGCATCCATGCCACACACGTCTGAAACTATCGCCATTGCCTCTGACCATGCGGGCGTTGACCTCAAAGCCCAGCTCATTAAAGAGCTCAATGCACTCGGTTACACGCCGCTCGATCTCGGCACTCATAGCACTGAGTCCGTTGATTACCCTGACTATGCACATGCCGTCGCAGGCAAAATATCATCCGGCGAAACGAGTCGCGGCATTGTGATTTGTGGTAGCGGCATTGGTATTTCTATCGCCGCAAATCGCCATACAAATATCCGCGCGGCCCTTTGCCACAGCGGCCTGGATGCCAGACTTTCTCGTAAACATAATGATGCGAATGTCTTAGCGCTCGGCGCCCGCATTATCGGCATTGAGAATGCAAAAGACGCATTACGCAACTTTCTCAGTACCGAATTTGAGGGTGGCCGACACAAAAAACGTGTCGATAAAATTGAGCCTTAACCTCCCGTTAACCCAACTGTCATAGTTTTATGTTAGGATGTCTTTATGGAAATGACCGCAATTAAAAGTATTTCAAAGCGTAAACAAGCATTTATCGGGATAGCAGGTGTATCACTCGCTGGCTTTGGTATGGGTTTTGGCGATTGTCTTTTCGATATCGATAAAGCAGATGCTTGTGTCGCCCATGCAGCAAGCTGGATTGATCGCTTCCAAGTGATTGGGGACCATCTCATTAATTGGGCGATCGCGATTGTCAAAGCAGCATTCGGTCTTTAGCTAAACTCTCCCACCATCTTTAAGGTTCCTTAATAATTGCCCGCTATGCTGGGCTCATGTTATTACGAATACTCACACTTGCCTCTTGCATGCTCTATGTCACTTTGGTGGCTTGGGGTGCGCAAGCCTTTGAGAACTCCTCTCCGAAGAAAGGCGATACCTTGTTTCGTGGGCGCGTTGTCGCCGTTGTACCCGACACGAGCGGAAACATCGTACCCATCGGCGGCGAGCCTCACATCTCCACCGCTATTTTGCCTGAGCCAAGCTTAAGTTATTTTCTAACCGATAATATCGCCGTTGAAGGTATCATCGGTATTATCCCCCACCGCGCCAAAGCAAGAAACACCGCTCTTGGCACACGTGATGCGGGCTATATTTACGCGCTCGCCCCCACGGTTATGTTGCAATATCACAAAGACGTGACCGAGCGTATAAAGCCTTACCTTGGTATCGGCATGGCTTATGTCAAATATTTTGAAGATGATACCGTGGATCAACTGCAATATAAGGATGATATCGCAGCCATTATTCAAGCCGGTGTCGATATTGCTATTACGGATAAATTTTATGCCAATTTAGACGTGAAAAAAATATGGGCGGATACAGAAGCAAAAATCAACGGGGGCGCCGCTAATGCCAAAGTGAATTTTGATCCCACCATCTATGGCGTCGGCCTCGGATATAAATTCTAGCATTCTTTTATCAAGCCCAAAGGAATAGCGAACAACGCTTGCTCGTCAAATTTCTGGCGTGAAGCCATTTATTCTGAGACAAAGCAAATGGACCTGATAAGACTGCCCGCATGGAAGCTGGCACTGAAACCATCAAACATTATGTCAAAACCCTGCCTCATGGGCCGGGAGTTTATCGCATGATCGATATTGCCGGCAAGATTCTTTATGTCGGCAAGGCACGTGATCTCAAGAACCGTGTCACAAATTACACCTCACTTGCAGGAAAGAATAATCGCCTTGCGACCATGATTATGCAAACCGTGAGTATGGAATTCGTCACTACTCGTAGCGAAGCCGAGGCCCTTCTACTCGAAGCCAATCTCATCAAAAAACTCGAACCGCGCTATAATATTTTACTGCGCGACGGTAAAACATTCCCCTTTCTGCGCATGACCGAGCATGAATTTCCGCGAATCTGCAAATATCGCGGCACACGCGAAGATAAAGGTGATTATTTCGGCCCCTTCGCTTCGGCGGGTGATGTCGATAAAGTCATTAAGCAACTTCAACGCGCGTTCCTGCTTCGTCCCTGCTCCGATACGATGTTTGAAAGCCGCAATCGTCCCTGCTTGCAATATCAAATCAAACGCTGTTCGGCCCCTTGTGTCGATTATATCGGGAAATCTGATTACCGTGCATTGCTAAAGCAGGCTAAAGATTTCTTACGCGGTAAAAGCCGTGATGTGCAGAATGATTTACTCGCCGAAATGACCACAACAAGCGAGGCACAAGATTACGAGCAAGCCGCTAAATTGCGCGACCGCTTACGTGCCCTGTCGCAAATTCAGCGCGAACAAGGGCTGTATTTTCCCCAAGTCAAAGATGCCGATATTATTGGTATTTCCTTAGAAAAAGGCATGGCCTGTGTGCAGGTATTCTTTTTCCGCGACGGACAAAATTATGGCAACCAGCCGCATTTCTTGAGAATCCAAGACGGACAAACCGAAATCGAAATTCTCAGTGCGTTTATTCCACAATTTTACCAAAATCGCGCAACGCCAAAACAGCTCTTGCTGAGCCATGAGACCGAGCAAACTGAGTTACTACAAGAAGCCCTAAACACTCGCGTCATTACCCCCAAGCGCGGCGATAAAGCTGATGCGATGAAGCAAGTGATTCAAAATGCTAAGCAATCGCTCCGCCGCCATCTAGATACACGCATGAGCCAAACGGCACAGCTGGAGAAAATAGCTGAATTGTTCGGCCTCGACGCCCCGCCGGAGCGAATCGAAGTTTACGATAATAGCCATATCTCTGGTACGCATGCTGTCGGCGGAATGATTGTCGCAGGGCCAGACGGATTCATCAAAAACCAATATCGCAAATTCACCATCAAAGAAGCCGCGCCCGATGATGATTTCGCCATGATGCGCGAGGTATTGACCCGCCGCCTTAAACGGCTCGGCGAAGAGGATACTCCCATCCCGCTCCTACTTATTGATGGTGGAAAAGGCCAATTTTCTGCCGTGCGCACCGTGATGGAAGAGCTCGGCGTATGGGGCGAAGTGCCCGTGGTTGCTATTTCCAAAGGCCCTAACCGTCATGCTGGGCGAGAGAAATTCCACCTGCAAGGTAAACCAGAATTCCAACTTCCGATAAACGATCCTACCCTGCATTACCTCCAACGCTTGCGCGATGAGGCGCATCGGTTTGCCATTGGCGCGCATCGCAGCAAACGCTCTTCCGCCTTAAAAAAATCTGAGCTCGACACGATCCCCGGCATCGGCGCCAAACGTAAAAAGGCGCTGCTACAACATTTCGGTTCAGCGCGCGCCGTTAGCAATGCCAGCCTAGAAGAAATTTCCGCCGTCGAAGGCATTAACACCAAAACAGCCCAAACCATCTGGCGGCAATTTCACAGTTAATCCATAACGTTTTAATCGCTTATTTAGCTAGGACTCTCTTTAGGAGCTGCTTATTAATGGTCGGAACTTTATTCGATAATTCACGCTCTCCCACGAACGCGATAAAACCTGCCTTTAATGCATTATTGACAAACTTTTCCTGTTTATTCGCATCGGTCGGATAGGACGTAGCGAGAATAAACTTACCTTGAACTTGCGCGAGACGAATTTTCTGAAGATCATATTTTGTCCAATCCGCTTCATCATCATCATCGTACCATAAGTCCTCAACGCCTACCCCATCGATGGCACGCAGATAATTCGTATTCGGTACGTTTTCATCCTTTGGCATCGCAATTAACTCGACTGCATTTTGTGGAATAACCTTAAAGGATGGGTTTATTTGTTTTGTCGCATTCGAAATACGAATCACAAAATTCTCCATTTCCTGACGCAGCTGTGCCTTACTTCCAGGATAAGCTTTAATAACTGATTTTTGCTGATAGCCATCAATAATATCTAAATAGACGCCATTAAAACCCATTTGCGCGATTTGTTTCGCTTTCGAAATAATAATATTTTGCCAATTCTTATCCCAGAATTTAACACGGAAATTCCCACGCCAATCTTTATTTTCATCTAATAAGAAGTCTGGTTTATTTGCCGACCAGCTTTGCTTCCAATAAGTCCGATAATTCTCTGCCTCACCGATACTAAGATAGGAAAAAACGGTTTTCTGAGTGTCACGTAATTCTTTTACCTGCGCCGCAGTGAGTTTTGCATCATCAACATCCACCACCATTATTTTTGCGGCATGAGAACCGGCCAGCTCTGCATAGCGCACACTGTTTAATCCATAGAAGTAATGATACACTTCGTTTCCAGCTCTCACTTTATTTTTCGATGAGGTTAATGTTTGCGCTTTTGCCGTTTCCGGTGTTGTGGGTCGTGGCTTTGCACAGCCTGTTAAAGAAGGTGCGATAATGCCCAAAATAACGCCGCATAAAATAAAAAATCTAGTCATTTTCCAATTTCTCCAATCGCGGCAGAATTTCGTTCTGAATATCCGATTCCGTTAAAAGCCCTTGATGAATATAGACTATTTTCTGTGTCGCATCTAGTAACAAGGTGGTCGGCACGCCCGTAATACCTAAATCCCAAATAAAAGTCAGACCTTTATCAATACCAATTTCCGTATACGGATTACCGTGCTTGGCCAGCCACTTCTTTAAATCTTTTGGTTTATCTCTAAAGGCAATCCCATAAACAGGAAGATGGCGGCGGAGACTTTGAAGTGCCGGAATTTCTTTAATGCACGGGCTGCACCAGCTGGCAAATAAATTGATGACCTTCGGGCCATCCGTTTCCAGCGCCCATTTTGCCGTCGAAACAGTCCCGCCATTTAATCCATTTAATTCGAGCGGTGGCATTGGGCGTTTTTGATAAATATCGAGCGGCTCATCAGCTGAGATCACCAGAAATATTGCCGCTGGGATAACGATAAGCAGCGAAATAAGTCTGAACCATTTCCACATAAGTTTAATCCAATTTACCGTGACAATGTTTATATTTTTTACCGGATTCACAAGGGCATAATTCATTACGCCCCACTCGCCCCCAGCTCTCAGGATTATTTGCATCACGATGCTCAGGACGTACACGCATTTGAGCCGAAGCACCTTCCGACTCGGCTTGAGGGCCACGGTTTTCATGCATTTCTTGGGTTTGCTGTAACGGCTCCAACTCTTCTGGGGCCTGCGTCTGAACTTCAATATGCGCCAAACGATTCGTCGTCAACTCACGCAAGCGTGTAAGCAAATCAGAAAATAAAGCGAAAGCTTCACGTTTATATTCGTTAAGCGGGTCTTTCTGACCGTAACCACGCAGGCCAATGCCTTGACGAAGTTGATCGAGTTGTAGCAAATGATCTTTCCATAACTCATCAAGTGTCTGTAAAAGCACGTGCTTTTCTACCATGCGCATCATTGGTTCGGTAAAGCGCTTTTCTTTATCTTGCATTAATGCCGCCACCGCTTGCATCACGCGTTCTGAAATTTCTTCTGTACCGATGCCTTCTTCTGCTGCCCATTCTGTGACGGGAAGATGCAAACCAAAGAGGCGGTAAACCTCTTTCTCTAACGACTCAGGTTCCCACTGTTCTGGGTAAGATTTCGGCGGAATATACCCCTCAACTGTTTCGCTCGTGACGTCTTCGCGCATTTCTTCGGTCACATCTGAGAGATCTTCTTCTTCCATCATTTCAATGCGTTGGCCGAAAATAACCTTACGCTGATCATTCATCACATCGTCAAATTTTAGCAAATTCTTACGCATATCATAGTTGCGTGCTTCGACCTTACCTTGGGCTTTCTCGATTGCTTTATTCATCCATGGATGGGTGATCGCCTCACCTTCTTGCAGGCCAAGCTTTTTCAATACGCCATCAATCCGCTCGGAACCAAAAATACGCATTAAATCATCTTCCAACGACAGATAGAATTTCGAACCACCCGGATCTCCCTGACGACCAGAGCGCCCCCGCAGCTGATTATCAATACGGCGAGATTCGTGACGCTCCGTACCAATCACATAAAGGCCACCCGCCTCCAGCACTTTCTGCTTATTCGCCGCATAGGCCGATGATGAGAGTTTCTTACCTTTTTCATCTTCAAATTCAGGATTCCCGCCCAGCATAATATCCGTACCACGACCGGCCATATTCGTCGCAATTGTTACGCCACCCGGACGCCCTGCTTGCGCGACAATTTGTGCTTCCGATTCATGGTGCTTCGCATTTAAAACATGATGCGGCACTTTTGCTTTCTTCAGTAAATTCGCCAAATATTCCGATTTCTCGATACTGACCGTACCGACCAAGACCGGCTGGCCACGATCATGACAATCCTTAATTTGTTCAATCACCGCCTCGTAACGCTCGACTGCTGTACGGTAAATTTCATCATCTGAATCATCACGCGCAACCGGCACATTGGTTGGAATCGCAATCACCTCTAGCCCGTAAATATCGCCAAACTCCGATGCCTCAGTCATGGCCGTACCGGTCATGCCGGAAAGTTTCGGATACATGCGGAAATAATTCTGGAAGGTGATTGACGCAAGCGTCTGATTTTCATTCTGAATTTGCGCATCTTCTTTGGCTTCTAATGCCTGATGCAACCCTTCCGAATAACGGCGACCTTCCATCATGCGACCGGTAAATTCATCAATAATCACGACTTTATTATCTTGGACAATATAATCGACTTCTTTCGTAAATAACGTATGCGCTTTTAAGGCTTGATTCACATGATGCACGAGCGAAACATTATTAATATCATAAAGGCCCTCACCCTGCTCCATTAGCCCACCGCGAATAAGCAATTCTTCCATAAACTCCACCCCTTCTTCGGTGAGAGAAACGGAACGAGATTTTTCATCTTTCTCGAAATGCTCTTCTTTAATTTCAGGAAGAAGCTTATCGATCTGAGTATAGAGATCGGAATTATCTTCCGTCGGGCCGGAAATAATCAACGGCGTACGCGCTTCATCGATCAAGATCGAATCCACCTCATCAATCACCGCAAAATTAAACGGGCGTTGCACCATTTCTTCGCGGCTGAATTTCATATTATCGCGTAAATAATCGAAGCCAAATTCGTTATTCGTACCGTAGGTGATATCGCACGCATACGCCGCTTGGCGCTCAGCATCGTCGAGATTATTCAAAATGCAACCGACTGACAGGCCGAGGAATTCATAGAGCGCCCCCATCCAGGCCGCATCACGTTCAGCGAGATAATCATTGACCGTTACCACATGCACGCCTTTGCCTTCGACCGCGTTGAGATAAACAGCCAGTGTTGCCACAAGCGTTTTACCCTCACCGGTTTTCATCTCCGAAATCATGCCCTTATGCAGCACCATCGCACCGACCAACTGCACATCAAACGGACGCATGCCCAACGCACGCTTTGATGCCTCACGCACGGTGGCAAACGCTTCATGTAGAATATCATCTAATGTCTCTTTGCCTGATAGGCGTTCACGGAACCACAGGCTGCGGCCACGCAACTCTTCATCGCTTAATTTAGCGGTTTCTTCCTCCAGCGCATTGATGCGCAAAACATCCTTCTGGAGAGGCTTAACAAAACGATCATTCGAGGAGCCAAAAAGGCTCTTAGCAATATTTCCTATCATGCTTGATGATGTAGTGCACAAGGGGCAAAAAATCTAGAGGGGATTTGGTTTTAAGGGTGTGAGAAACCTCAAAAGCAAAGAAGGCGAGCGGCCAACATGGCAGAACTACCGTTCTGTTACTGGGCCAGTTTGTCTTTCAATACATTTTAGCGCTTCAGATAAATAAATAATACTCAAAACGCTCTCTAAAAAATATTCTGGTACAATTGCTCTCTTTCCATAGCGATCTTGCTCTATTATCAACCCTTGCAGTTCGCCTTCCTTCATTGAAACCAAAGGAGTCGCATCCTCTATTTTTTTAACCACTCCAACGCTTCACCCCGAGCAATGATCGACGCATCCCCGTCAGGTATTGAGATCAACCCCTGCTTAATAAATGCCTCTGCCATGAAAGCTCTGGCACGATAATCTGGCTCATCCATAAATCGATCCTAGCAGAGAAATATTAACTAAACCTTACCGGCGGCCAAATAAACGCTCAATATCTTTGAGCTTGAGCTCTACGTAGGTTGGGCGTCCGTGGTTACATTGACCAGAATACGGCGTTGCTTCCATCTGACGCAGCAACGCATTCATCTCGTCAATATTAAGTTTGCGCCCCGCCCTCACAGAGCCATGACAGGCGATCGTGCCACAAATATCTTCCATCCGGTCGCGTAATTTAAGCGCCTCGCCAAATTCATCCAACTCATCGACCATATCGCGGATAAGCCCCTGAACATCGCCCTCACCCATCAAGGCCGGCACTTCACGAACCACCACCGCACCTGAACCAAAGTCATCCATGATCAAACCGAGTTCGGCTAATTCCTCTTTTCGTGCCAATAAATTCGCCGCACCATCAACACTCAATTCCACCACTTCAGGTAATAAAAGTGGTTGAGTTTTCACGCCCTCTTTCGCGATCTGCGCCTTCATACGCTCATAAACTAAACGCTCATGTGCGGCATGTTGATCAACAATAACAATGCCTTCTGTCGTTTGCGCGACAATATACGTTTCATGTAGCTGCGCGCGGGCCAAGCCGAGTGGCAAATCCGTCGAGGGCGCTGGCACCGATTCATCTTGCGAGTCAAGCACCTCCAATGCCTGCATCGCAACCGCCGCAGAAGAGGGGCGCCCCGCCCCATGGCTCGCCGGATTATACGCATAATTCACCGGCTGGTGGAAACCCATTGCCGCTTGCGCCTGCATCTGCTCCGGCTGGATTTTACGCAGCGCATCGTAAGCCACTGTGGTACTGGCCTGATGGCCCGACGCCGCCAGCGCCTCACGCAATCCTCGTAAAATCATAGAGCGAACCGATTGCGCATCGCGAAAACGCACCTCCGCTTTCGCTGGATGTACATTCACATCGACCATTTGCGGAGGCACTTCGACAAATAATACCAAAACCGGATGACGGTCGCGCGCAAGAAAATCCTGATAAGCCGCCCGCACCACGCCAAGCAGCAAACGATCACGCACAGGACGCCCATTAACGAATAAATATTGCTGTAAACTACTGCCACGATTATAGGTTGGTAGCCCGGCAAAACCCGAGAGAGAGAGACCGTCACGCTCCCCCTCCACCAACACAGAATTTTGTGCAAACTCTTTGCCTAAGATTTGGGATAATCTTTGTTTCATCGAATCGTCATCACTCGACTTGTTCGGGTGATCCATGGATTTCTCGGATAAACCGAGCAACGATGAATTTATTCTTGAGGCTTCCGCTTTCCAGCCCCTACCCTCATGGCTAAAACTAAAACCAATTCCGGGATTTGCCATCGCAATACGCTTCAGAATATCGCTGATCGCCGACGTCTCCGAGCGCTCCGTTTTCATAAAGTTCAAGCGCGCCGGCGTGGCATAAAATAAATCATGCACCTCAATTCGCGTGCCCACAGCATGAGCCGCAGGCGTTGCTTGTGAAACTTCACCTCCCCCGACAGAAATGCTCCACGCCTCGTCAGCTCCTTTGGCACGACTGGTCAGTTTCATTCGACTAATCGAACCAATAGAAGGGAGCGCCTCTCCCCGAAAACCCAGCCATTGCACCATTAATAAATCATCATCGGGAAGCTTCGAGGTCGCATGACGTTGAATGGCTAATTCCAGTTCCTCGCGGGCCATTCCCTTGCCATTATCGGAAATAATAATTTCGCGTTTGCCGCCGCCTTTAACGGAAACATCAATAGACGTCGCCCGCGCATCGATAGCATTCTCAACCAATTCCTTCACCACCGAAGCAGGCCGCTCCACCACTTCACCTGCGGCAATACGGTTAACGGTGTTATTAGGCAATATACGAATGGCGTTCATACTGTTTTATATCGCGATTAGGTATAAAAACCTAGCCTCGATTCAGAAAAATATTACACTCACCCTATGGTAATAGACATCATTATTTGCATTGCACTTACCGCTTTTGGCACGCTTATAGGTATGGATAAAGTTCACGATATTCGCGACTATATCGGCCCCGCTCTCATTTTAGGTGCCTGTGCTTACGCGCTATGGCTCGGATTTAATCTATTTGCCCTCATTATTGGTGCAGTGTTTTTAATAAAAGTCTTAATTCGTTAAAAAGCGGGTGTCTCGAGCGCTTGATTTGATTTTTCTTCTAGGTCTTGGAATTTCTCTGTGACCGCTTCAAGTTTCTCTTCTGCTTTATCAGCCTCGGTCTGCTGACGCTCTAACAGTTTAATTTTTTTCTTCAATTCGGCTGTTCTTGCTGCGTGCTTAACTTTAACTTCTTCTGCCATTTCTTCACATGCTGAGGGATTAAAGGTACAGCCCACCATCGCCCAAAGTGTCGGACTGGTTGCCACACCTACACAAGAAAGCACGGTTCCAACAATGGCCAAAGTTCCGCCTTTCCTGACAAGACCGATCACTCCCAATACCAATCCCGGAAAGGATAATATTCCCATAAGCGGCACCATACTCAGGCCACCAAAAATAATACTTAATAACCCCAGAACAGATATTTTCTTTTCTGTGTTATGACTTTTTTCGGTCATTATATTCTCCGTAAATAAATAATTAAATTGCAGCTTTCATAATCGATTTGCTGCCATTGGTGATTTTCAACAATAAGCTTACACAGTCCGGCAATTGACGCTGCATAAAAAAGCGCGCCGTATCGAGTTTCGCTTCATAAAATTCTTTTGAGTGTAGGCCGTCGCCACTTTCAATTTTTTCTAATGCTAGTTTCGCCTGACGCGCCCATACATAACCCATCACACAAAGTGCAAACATACGTAGATATTCTGTTGCACCGGCTGCCGGGTCATTGGGATTTCCCATTCCAGTTTTGGCCAACCAAAGCGTTGCATTTTGAAGGTGCTTTATATTCTGATACAATGGCTTAGTAAATTCAGCCATTCCCTCAACCACACGATTTTCTTCAATAAATTCCGTAACAGGATGGAAGAAAACACGCGCATATTTACCAAATTTATAAGGCAACTTCCGACCAATTAAATCGAGCCCCTGAATTCCATTCGTTCCTTCATAAATCATCGCAATACGGGCATCGCGCGTATATTGCTCTACGCCATATTCTTTAATGTAACCAAAACCGCCATGCACCTGCATCGCCTCACTTGAAACGGCAAAACCCATATCGGTATAATACGCTTTAATGATCGGCGTCATTAGTTGCATCCAATGATCAGCCTGTTCTTTATCTTCCTCATTATCCGAACGTTTCAGAATATCCAATTTCAATGCCGTTTCCAAAGCCAATGCTCGCGCACCCTCCGTAAAACTCTTCATTGTCAATAACATGCGGCGTACATCCGGATGCACAATAATCGGATCGGCGGCTTTTTCGGGAGCCGCAGGCCCACCTTTTAACGCACGCCCCTGAAGCCGCTCTTGCGCGTAAGCTTTCGCATTCTGCCAAGAAACCTCGGCAAGCCCAAGCCCTTGAATTCCAACAAGTAATCTTGCCTCGTTCATCATAGTGAACATAGCCTTCAAGCCTTTATTAGGCTCACCCACTAAATACCCTTTAGCATTATCATAATTCATCACACAGGTTGGCGAGGCATGGATACCCATTTTATGCTCGATGCTTTCACAGCGCACACCGTTACGATCGCCTAGCGAGCCATCTTCATTGACCATCACTTTCGGAACAAGGAACAAACTAATACCCCTCACGCCTTCCGGAGCGTCCGGTAATTTCGCTAATACCAGATGAATAATATTTTCGGTTTTATCTTGTTCACCAGAGGAAATAAAAATCTTGCCGCCGGTAATATTAAACGACCCGTCATTAGCCGGCTCCGCTTTGGTATAAATCAGCCCTAAGTCAGTTCCACAGTGCGGTTCTGTCAGACACATCACGCCCGACCACTCCCCTGTCACCATTTTTGGTAAATAGGTTTGTTTCAATTCGTCACTCGCAAAATGGTGAATGGCACTATAAGCGCCGTGACTCAAACCCGGCGTCATACCAAATGCCAGATTACTTGAGCAAGTCATCTCAATCATTGGCATATTTAATACTTCCGGAAGCCCCTGCCCGCCATATTTTGAATCACAGGTAAAGCTCATCCACCCGGCATCACAATATTGTTTGTAAGCTTCTTTGAATCCGGCCGGTGTGATGACCTTGCCATCATCGTATTTTAATCCCTCTTCATCACCTGACTGATTAAGCGGGAAAATCACATTTTCACAAAATTTTGCCGCCTCATCTAACAGTGGCGTCACAAGTTCTCTGGCATCAGCAAATCCATCAAGAGACTGATACTCATCAATCTTTAGGTATTCGCGAATCAGATATTCAAAATCTTCTAAGGGGGCATTATAGCTAGGCATGGGCGTGTTCTTTCACCAATGAGTTGATTACATTCAACTTCACCCTAATCGATAATTCTCAAGAATGTGTTAAGATTCTGTCCTAAATTCCTAGAAAGTAGATAGCGAACTAAGCGGCGTCACCCAGACGACGCAAAATCATATCCAATTCTTCGAGAGACTCGTAGTTGGTGACGATTTCGCCTTGCTGGCCACCGAAATCATTTATCTGAACTTTAAGTCCCAGACTTTCTGCTAACGTTTCTTCAAGAGCCAAAATATCTTCATTCTTCTCAATTGCTTGGCGTGACATGACCGCAGAAGAAGGCGATGATTTTGCCTTTAACTTAGAAGCCTCAGATGTTTCGCCTTTGGCAAGTTTCTCCGTTTGGCGAACATTTAAATTCTTTGCGACGACTTGTTTTGCAAGTTCAACCGCATTTTCAGCGGTCATCAAAGCTCGTGCATGTCCGATACTCAAATTTCCTGCTTCAAGCATCACCTTAATTTCATCTGGCAAGCTTAACAAACGCAATAGATTTGCAATGTGACTCCGACTCTTACCAACTGCACCGGCTAGCTGCTCTTGAGTGTAATTGAATTCTTCAATTAATTGTTGATAACCAGCCGCTTCTTCCAAGCCAGAAAGGTCTTCACGTTGGATATTCTCGACCAAAGCTAGTTCTAAAGCCTGCTGGTCGGTCATCACACGAATAATAGCCGGCACCGAATCAAGGCCTATACGCTTTGAGGCACGCCAACGACGCTCACCCGCAATAATTTCGTAGGCGACATCACCTTCGGCTTCAACTGGGCGTACAACAATCGGCTGCATCACTCCATTTTGAGCAATTGATGCCGCTAGTTCACCCAGCTCACCTTCTTCAAAACTCTTACGCGGTTGATATTTCCCTGAACGAATTTTATGAACATCCAAGTTATTTAATTTATTCAACTTCTCTTTGCTCTCTGGAGCATCGCTATATTCTTCATCCATCAAGGCTGAGAGGCCTTTTCCTAATTTTGTTTGAGACATATTACGCCGCCATTTTTACTGTTAGTTTTTTGAATTTATTTCGTTTAATCATCTCTTTTGCCAGAGCAATATAAGCCTGCGAACCGGCGCAATGCATATCATAAAGAATAGATGGCATTCCATATGACGGGGCCTCCGAAACACGAACGTTTCGTGGAATAACCGTTTCGTAAACTTGTGAGCCCAAATAGGCCCGAACATCTTGTTCAATATTTTCGGTCAGTTTATTACGCCGATCATACATAGTGAGAACAACCCCATCGACCTTTAAAGCATCATTATAGCGAGATTGAACAATCTTGATTGTTTTCAAAAGATGGCTCAATCCTTCCAAAGCATAAAACTCACATTGCAACGGAATCAGAACTTTATTTGCTGCCGCTAAGGCATTGAGAGTTAATAAACTTAAAGAGGGCGGGCAATCAATAACAATGGTGTGATAATCACCCTCTGCAACCAATTTTGCCAATGCCATGCGCAAACGAAATTCGCGTTTCCGCATCGGCGCCAATTCTAAATCAGCACCCGATAAATCAATCGTTGCCGGGATAACATCTAGCTTTGGGATCGATGTTTTTAGGAGCGCCTTGCGCGGATCTTGGCCATGAATCAATAAATCATAGCTGGTTATTTTACGGTCCTTGCGTTCGATACCAAGGCCTGTGCTAGCATTTCCTTGAGGATCCAGATCAATCACACACACCTTTTTGCCAATCGCGGCCAAACCTGTTGCCAGGTTAATCGCTGTCGTTGTCTTACCAACTCCGCCTTTTTGATTTACAATACCCAATACTGTGGTCATTGATTCCCTACTTTTTTCTTATTTTTCTTATTCTTAGCAACGCACCATCTCCAGAGAGGCTGGGAATGACTTCTTTCTCATATTCCCAAAAGCGAGAAGCTTCTTCACATTCTTTAACGTAATTTCGCCCTTTGGGAAAGAGGCAAGTTGAGTCTTCTAATAAAAAAGGGCGAACATAGCCAAACAAATCATTCAATGGCGCAAGAGCTCGAGCGACAATAATAGCCCCCTCCAGTTCACATTTCTCAATGCGCTGATTCTCAACTTCTGCATGAGTAAGCTTTAGCTCATGGATGCAGTGCTTTAAAAAGAGCGATTTGCGTCTATCTGATTCAACGAGGGTTATTGGGTTTGGCATCATAACTGCCAGGACAATTCCCGGAAGACCTCCCCCACTTCCCAAATCAAGAATCCGTTTGCTCGCGTCAGAATCAACATAATTCGCCATCTGCGCACTGTCGATGATGTGTCTATGCCACAGGTTCTCATTGCTGGAAACGAGGTTAATAGCGCTCCCCCACTCTTCTAACAGCTCAACGTAACGCAAAAGCCTCAAATGTGTTTCACGTGAAACACTTATAGATTTTGTGAATTCTTCGTATTCCATTACGCGACCTTTCGTTTCCGCAAAGCGACAAGAATCGCCGCAACCGCAGAAGGTGTAATCCCTTCAATTCGCTTCACTTGTGACATCGCTTCAGGACGAGCCAAGGACAACTTTTCGGAGAGCTCGGAAGACAATCCATTAATCGCCCAATAATCAAAGCCGTCCGGAAGGCGTACATTCTGCATTTCTTCAAATGCCACAACCTCATGATTATGGCGAGCCTCAAACGCAGCATAGAGAGAGTCATTTTCCAATGCCCGTCGGATCACCGGGGGTATAGCCTTAAAAGCCGGACTAATCGCTTCAGCATCCTCCCAACCCATCAGCCGGTGAGCTATTAATTCTGAAATAGCACGCCGACGACCATCTTGCTTCACCTCTATTCCATGCTTAACCAATTCAGTCGGGGCCATCATAACCTGAGCCATGACCGATTTCCATTGCTGAATTTCTTCATTTTTCACGGCAAACAACTCCCACCGGCTATCATCAACCAGATTCAGCTCTCGACCCCTTTGGGTCAATCGACGGTCGGCATTATCTTGGCGAAGGATCAATCGATGCTCCGCTCGAGAAGTAAACATTCGATAGGGCTCACTCGCCCCCAGAGCCGTCAAATCATCAATCATCACCCCGATATAAGACTCTTTTCGAGAGAGGGTGAGCGACTGATTGCTAAAACTCAGCGCCGCATTTGCACCCGCAACAAGGCCCTGCCCACCCGCCTCCTCATATCCGGTTGTTCCATTAATCTGCCCCGCCATATACAGACCTGGAATCCTTTTCAGCTCTAAGGTGGAGCGCAATTCGCGAGGGTCAACATAATCATACTCAACTGCATAACCATATTGGATGATTTTTGCCTTTTCTAAGGCTGGAATAGACTGAATGAAAGCATCTTGTGTTCCACGTGGCAAAGAAGTGGATAGTCCATTAGGGTAGACCAAATTAGAATTTAGGCCTTCTGGCTCCAAGAATATTTGATGTGTTTCTTTATCTGCAAAACGTGAAATCTTATCCTCAATCGACGGACAATACCGAGGGGCCGCCCCTGAAATCTTTCCTCCATATATAGCAGATAAATGAATATTCTCTTCTATAACTTTCTTTGTCTCTAGGGACGTTCTGGTAATATGGCACGGAATTTGCGGAATCGAAATCTCTGTAGTTAAGAACGAGAATGGACTCGGGGAATCATCTCCGGGCTGAGATTCACATCGGTTATAATCAATTGTTTCACGATCTAAGCGGGGAGGGGTTCCCGTTTTCAAGCGACCCATCCTTAATTTTAGATCATACAACCTCTTGGCCAAAGATAGAGAGGGGCGCTCTCCTATACGACCGGCACCTTCTGACTCATGGCCAAAATGAATAACGCCATTCAAGAAGGTGCCGGTTGTTAGAACAACTTTTGAGGCCTTTATATCTTCACCATTCGACAACTTCACCCCTAGCACAACACTACCTTCAATCAAAAGATCGGCTACTTCGTCTTCGCGGATTGACAGATTCAGATGATTAAAGAGAATTTCCTGAACCGCATTTCGATATAATTCACGGTCTGCCTGAGCGCGGGGGCCCCAGACAGCCGGCCCCTTACTCGCATTTAACATTTTATAGTGAATGCCGGCGCGATCAATCGCACGCCCCATAACACCGCCCAGAGCGTCAATCTCTTTAACTAGCGTACCCTTGCCAACTCCGCCAATAGCAGGATTGCAGGACATTACACCCACAGTTTCCGCCTTATGTGTCACCAGTAGCGTACGCGCGCCAATACGTGCTGAGGCGCTTGCAGCCTCAGTTCCGGCATGTCCGCCGCCAATTATAATTACATCAAATTTGTTTTCCATGTTTCACGTGAAACGTTTTTGTTCCGCCTCAGGACGAGGCTATATCATGACTGATTGATAAAATACAGGACAGAGTATGAGTCTGTAAGACTATTTCCCAATACAGAATGAACTAAAAATAATATCTAAAAGATCCTCAACGCTATGAGAACCAATAATGTCACCGAGCACTGTCGCAGCCTCTCTTAAATGTTCCGCTCTAATTTCTAGAGCGGAGGATTCATCAAATAGCTCTAATGCCTTGAGCGAATCTTGGAGTAATTGTCGGTGACGTTGGTGAAGGGCAAAACAGTCAGATGCTGGTAACTTATTTTCCAAATCTCGACTCATAGCATCCATCAGCTCATCAAGCCCATCAAGTGATCGGGTGCTAATTTGATAATCAGATTCAAATACAGGGCAGGGCGCCAGGTCAATTTTCGTCGCAATTCGATAGATGGGAGCCTCGGAAACAATCACATCTTCACTCTGCATATCCTCAGCATCTCTCAAATAGAGAATAATATCTGCCTCTTTGGCTCTAAGCCTCGCCTTGGCCACGCCTTGCTGCTCAATCGCGTCCTCCGACTCTCTCAAGCCCGCCGTATCTATTAATGTAACCGGCAATCCATTTATTTCACATCCAATTTCTATCAAATCACGGGTTGTTCCAGGTATGTCCGTCACTATTGCCGCTTCTCGCTTCACAATTGCATTAAGTAAACTCGACTTTCCACTATTCGGCTTACCCATCAATAGGACAACAAACCCCTCCCTCAAACGCTCTGCTGATTGTCCGGACGAAAGTTGGTACGTAATTTCTTCTTTCAAAGACACAATAGATTCATCAATCTGACGCGTCACTTCCTCAGGGATCTCTTCCTCAGGGAAATCAATATAAGCCTCTATCAATGCCATTGGCTCTAGAACTCTATTGCGGAGCGCTTCAAAGAAGTCAGCTGCATGACCTTGAGTGAGTCGAGAAGCCTGAATACGCTGACGTTCCGTCTCAGCATTGATAATATCTACCAGCCCTTCCGCTTCTGTAAGGTCCATTTTCTGATTCAGAAAAGCCCGTTGAGAAAACTCTCCTGGCTTTGCTAAACGAAAAGAGGAAAGGGCTGAAAGCTCCTTCATCATGCGGTTCATGATTGCCACACCTCCATGCATCTGGAATTCAATGATATCTTCACCCGTGAAGCTGAGTGGCCCTTGAAAGAAGAGCATTAATCCAGAATCTATAAATTCTTCATCCACTTTGAAAGAATGTAAGATCGCATGTCGGGGCGTAGGGGGTTCCGTTCTTCCAAAATGCTCGCATGCCTTTAGAGCATCCTTTCCTGAAATTCTAAGAACCGAGACTCCGGCACGGCCAGATGCTGTCGCTCTGGCAAAGATCGTATCTAATTCACTCATAAAGCCTCCCCCAATGAAGCATTGACCAAATTGCGTGTATATTCTTGTTTCGGGTTCTCAAATATTTGCTTTGCCGAACCCTGCTCGACTAGTTTTCCGGCCTGCATCACTATCACTTCATGACAAACCGCGCGAACTACCTGCAAATCATGACTGATGAAAAGAAAACTCACGCCTGTTTTATTCTGCAAATCCCTAAGTAATTCAACAATTTGAGCCTGTACGGTCACATCTAGGGCTGATGTCGGCTCATCCATAACGACGATTTCTGGCTTTAAAATCATCGCACGGGCAATCGCGATGCGCTGCCGCTGCCCACCAGAAAACTCATGCGGATACCGGTCCAACATATCAGCTGATAACCCCAGCCCTTCCAATGACTTAGCAGACAAGACTCGGCGGTTTTCACGAGAAAGCTTGGGTTGATGAACCCTTAACCCCTCACCGATAATTTCACCAATCGATAAGCGCGGGTTTAAACTCCCAAAAGGGTCTTGGAAAACAATTTGTAATTTTGAACGTAAGCTCTGAAGCTCAGATGCGGAAAAATTCGAAATATCTTCTCCCATAAAGACAATCTTCCCGGATGCCTTTTGCAAATGAAGCAAAGCCATCGCAAGCGTCGTTTTACCGGAACCAGACTCTCCGACAATTCCCAAAGACTGCCCCTTCTTAATTTCTAACGAAATCTCATTTGCTGCTATATTCCAGTGAGTTACTTTGCCCCATAGGTTCTTCTTCGATGCAAACTTAACGCTAACGTCTTTTGCACTCATCACAATATTCCCTTCAAAAGCGGGAGCGGGAGGCTCTCCCTTGGGACGAGAATCTAATAATAAACGCGAATATTCATGTTTGGGCTTTTTAAAGAAAGTTTTCACACACGAGGTTTCAATTAATTCGCCTTGCTTTAATACGGCAACTCGATCAGCCATTTGCTCAACAATTTTCAAATCATGCGTAATAAATAATATCGATAGATTTCGCTCTTTTTGTATCTTTTTCAGCAGCCTAAGTATCTGGACCTGAAGTGTCACATCGACGGCGGTTGTCGGTTCATCGGCCAATAATAGTTCCGGTTCACACGCAATCGCCATTGCAATCATCACACGCTGACGCTCTCCTCCCGATAATTGATGTGGATAGGCACTTAGACGTGATTTTAGTTTACCCAACCCCACCTCTTCTAAGAGTGCGTGAATTTGCTCTAACCGCTCTGACTTCTTACTTAAGGGTTGATGCCGCTCTAATATCTCTGTGATTTGCTTACCGATGGTATGAAGCGGGTTTAGCGCTGTCATCGGCTCCTGAAAGATCATTGCAATACGTGAACCTCGTATTTTCTGCATCTCTCGTTCTGTTTTTGTATGAACCTCCTCACCTTGGAAGACAAACTGACCCTTTGTTTGCGCTGATCTCGGCAAAAGCTTCATTAATGAAAGCGCCGTAAGAGACTTGCCTGAGCCAGACTCTCCCACCAAAGCGAGGGTTTCGCCCTCTTGAATCTCAAAATCAACCCCTTTCACCGCAAAAGCAGTGCCGCCCTCAGGTTTAGCAAATGAAATGGATAGGTTTTTTACAGATACAAACATCGTCGCAGATTAACGAAATTAGCATGTTTTTCACCCTATTTCTCAATCCAATCGGACCATGATCTCGTTTCTCAGCGAGAAGGGGCAACTCTTTGCGTGCCTCAGGTTATGGTTTAATCGTATTCAGCGTCGTTGCGTAAGCCGATTTGATAAGCTGTTCTTTACGTGACGTCGTAAGTTCAAAGTCTTTCCCATCCACGCCATCTCGGTCTAAAGGTATGATTCTACACATTAAATGGGGATTATTTGCGCGGATTTTTCCTCTCTCATGAAAACGTGCTGTCGCCTCATCCATCAGCCTCAAACCGACCTCACGTGAGGTTCTATCTTCACTACCATGTTTCTCTATATATTTTCTTCCGACCGCTGTTGCAATGAGGCTCGTCAACTTCTTTGAGGCCCACCCCACCTTTGGAGTATGGCTCACTTCTTGTGGTTTATCTGGGAAATACTCACTTACGAACCCCAGCACTCTGTTATTCGGAATTCCCTCTTCATCCATTGAAGTCATCGGAATCGGTTGAGTGAAGCCACCATCAGTATAACTGCGCACTACCCCCTTATCATCTTCAATTTGAACATTGCGGAACACAAACGGATAAGAAGCAGATGCGCGAACTGCACTTGCTAAAGTGAGATTTGGGGTGTTTTTCTCGTTAAAAAGGGCCGAATGTTCACTTTTATTGCCTCTTTCGTCTTCTTTTACTTCTGCTGCTGCGACTTCTAAAGATCGAAAACTAGCGGCCACTTCCATCATTCTAGCAATGGATTCTTTTGGTGTTCCACATTCAAAATCATATGTGAACTGGGAGCGATCGAGTGAATGACGGCGGAAATGTAATTTATGCTCCATCGCCCATTTGTATTTTTCTTCAAAGAATGTCCTATTTCCTGCTTCAGCTTGCTTGCGATATTCTTCTAAGTCAGCGAATGAGAGCGCATCTTGGCCAATGCGTCTTGCACAAAGGTTACTAACCCACCGACGCATTTCAGCCCCGCTGAAGATCCCGTCACGTTTAAAATTTTGACGCATTTGCCTTAGCCAGCGACCATTGGTACGGCAAAAGGATCTAAAATCTTGATTTAGTGCGATAGACTCAAGTTCAGCGCCCCGGTAACCAAGAGCGGCCCCTAGAGCCACAATTGAACCAGAGGACGTTCCCGAGAATCGCTTAACCTTCCCCAACAGGCCTTGCTCATGCAAAGCCCGCAACGCACCCGTATAAACAACGCCCGTCACCCCCGCGCCTTCAAGTGCCACCATTTCAATATTCTGTAAATCGGCCGTCAGAACGGGCCAGTCATCAGGCCGTAGGGTAATTTTGGGTTTTTGTTCTAAAGGGGCAACCATGCATCCATTATAACGTGAAAATGTTAAGAAACTCTAAGCAGAGAGCGGCTTTACGAAGATTCTTTGCCGGGCAGCATCCGCAACAAGATGCCATCTTTCAAAATGAAATGGTGATAGAGCGACGCGCCTAAATGTAGCATAATCACGGCGATCAGTGCCCAGCTCCCCCATTCATGCAAATCATGCATCAATGAACCCAGTTCTTTATCTTTCCCAACAATCGCCGGAATCTTCAAACCAAAAACAGAAACCGGATGTCCTCCCGCAGAAGACATCGTCCAACCAATAAGCGGCATCGCAAACATAAGCACATAAAGTACGATATGAGTGACATGAGCGGCTATTTTGTGCATTTTCAGAGTATTTTGGGGCAATTCGGGTGGTTTTCTCATGATTCGCCATATCAGGCGCAACGTCACCAATCCCAGCACAATAATACCAAACGCCTTATGCCATCCGTAAAAAACATATTTATCAGGCTTGGGCATATCAACCATGATCAGGCCGAGCGCCAACAGGCCAATCATGATTAGCGCCACAATCCAATGAAATCCAATGGCAATTTTATTATAGCGCTGCATTTTTACTGAACCGAATCGGCACCCTGTTTGTTAAATTTACCGATATTACCGATTAATTGCTCGATAAAGCCGTATTCTTGACCCTCTGTCGGTGTTGCGCGATCTGAAAAGCTTACCTGACGTGTATCTGATTGATCATAGTTGCGCACATCATCCACTGTATCACCGGAGAAAGTGAGGCGAAGCACATGGCTATCCACCACTTCAGGCGCAAAAAAACCAACGCCCTCTTTGCGCTGCGCGACATAATACCACGCTTTATCAGCAAACTGCCCAACCGCTGAAGGCGTGCCCAAAAGCTCTATCACCTCTGCGCGTGTAGTCTCATCCGGTGTAATTTGCTCAGCCGCCTCTACCAGCTGCTGCTTGCCACGCTCCGATATTTTCGGATCGCACGCACTCAATAACAGTACGGCCATTGACCCTGCTAAAACTATCTGCCAAAAACGAGCCATGTCATCCTCTTCATTTCTCTCAACGCTAAAACATATTGCACAGTTCTTTCTACCCGATGCACGCGAGCAAGCAATGCTAATTTATGGCGAGCTACACGAACAGGCAAGAGATCCGTGGTTTTACGAGACGGCCAACGTACCCGATACACTCGATGGCCGCTTTGAGATGCTGATTCTCCACATTTTCTTATGGATTAACCGTATGAAGCAGGAAAATAACTATGTTCAGGCTTATGAGCCCGTGACCAAACAACTGCTAGAAGTGCTGTTTGACGATATGGATACGGTTCTGCGTGAACTCGGCGTGGGTGATACCGGTGTTTCACGCCGTATTAAGGCGATGGGGCAAGCGCTCTATGGCAGGGTGGAAGCCTATGAAGATGCTTTGGAGAGCAAGGAGGCCATCCACGAAGCCATCCAGAAGAATGTTTACGCCGGCAAGGGCGATGCGGATGATATTAACCTGCTGCAGCTTTATCTCGGCCATATCACCGATCACCTGAACCATTATGACGCTGCCAGACTTGCCGAAGGCAGCCTAGAACTCCCCAGTCTTGATGATTTGATGGAACAGGCCTAATCCGCCTCTTTTACAGACTGAGCGCCGCTAACACGCATAATTGTCATCAAACCGTAACATTTATCCACAGGCAAATCGGGTATAGTCTTCGGGTATTACTTATGTCTCTTTTCATTTATGCCGGAAATCTATCCCGCACCCCAACAACGAGTTTGATTATTCCCGCATCTATGTCAGGCATAATTAATACATTTCAAGAATTTTCCTCAGGTCGGAATTTTCAATCTTAGAAATCTAATTCTTTTGGGGCTGACACCTAATAATGTTCTTTGAGCAACTTTTTCAGGTCTGCCAGTAAGTCACTTGGTGTGCCCATATTAAACCTCCACTCACATTCTTTCAAGAACAGATTAAAATGCTCTTTTGGTACGCCATTGAACTTGCGAAGATGGCGTTTTGCCTGAT
>JAQXAR010000002.1 GCA_029252805.1 Rickettsiales bacterium | reverse complement strand
AATATTAACCAATAAGTTGCATATATGACACAAAATAAAAGCCAGAGGGGAATTTGAGTGCCACCTCTGACTTTAATACACGAGGTATTATGGGTAATCTAATTCAACTGGAGGAACACTTCCAGCAATTTGTTTCGGTGAAGCATGCTAGGGCGAGCTATGGTGGCTGTGAAGTTACTTTAAATTTACCATGGCACGTTGCAGAAAATCTCGCGGCTATGGCCGCACCATTTCTACAGGCTGTAACTGATACTTTAGAGACGCGCACTAGAGAGCAAGCTGAGCGAGACGTGCAAAGGCGGAGGTCTGAGATAGAATACGCAAACCGTCAAAGAGAGTGGAAAGTACGTCTTCTATGCAACCTAAAGAAGGTTTATGCGGACGGTATGCATTACTATGATTTTTGCCGTGCCTTAGAGCCTCGACCTTATACAGGAACAGCACAAAGTGCTATCCACAAGCTGTATTATGATGCTCGTGCTAGAAAGAGTCAGAAAATGCGAAATGAAGGACGAAGTAATCGTGAAATTGCAGAGCATTTTGGAATGGAGGCAAAAGCTCTCGGTGCAGTCTTTCGGCGTAAGCTTACTTAGCTGCAACTTATAATTGCTAAAAAACAAATAATTGATAGGTTATCACAATGAAAAAATGCTTCCATCTGCTTATTGCCATTTTACTCTCTGCATGTTCAAATAATGTTGATACAGCAGAGGTAAAAAGCATATCTGAACAAGAATATGCGGATTACAACTGTCAACAAATCTCAGCAGAAATGCGCCGCGTATCATCCAAACTAGAAGGCGTAAAAGCAGCTCAACCGGAATCAGAAGGCGATACCTTAAAATATGTTCTCGGCACTGCCTTACAGGTCTATGGCATGTCGCAAGGTTATCAGCCCGATAATTCAAAAACTGATAATGCCCAAAAGATTTTAGAAGTTCGCTACGAAACACTTGAGCGCCTCTCTATTGATAAAGAATGCTTTTAGCGATTGCTAAACATTTTCGTATCAGTGACGCCGCGCAATATCATATTCGCAACAGCAACGCCTGTGACGATATAACCCGCATTATCTGCGTCCGACGTTAATACATGCGCGCTTTCCTCAACAATGCCTAAAATGGCGAATAGTGAGTTGAATAGTACAGTTTTCCAGCCTTTCATAGCTTTCCCCTTTTGTTGTTAATGACGTATTCACAATGTAAAATTCTACCTTCATGGTCTTTGAATGTTGTCTCTACTTCAGCCATCCATGAGCTGCTTGCCTCTAGCACTTTGGTTTGATAATCAATCTGACTTGCAAGCACTGCAACCTGAGTATCAAGGCTGCTTACGGTGTAAGTCATCCAACACAGGAAAGGCACTGCCAACGATTTTCCAACTTCACTAAGCCAACGCATTGTTTCCATCTTAAATCACCTTAAAATGCTTTGCGGCCAGATAGCCACCTGCGCCGATGACGCCCCATTTCACGATACCTGAAACACTATCAAGCCCTTTGCCAGCATATAGGCCACCTATGGCCCCTACCCCTAAAACGATTAAATACGGCATAATGCCCCCTATGCTAAAAATGTTGCTTGTTCTTCTTTTCGTCTTTTTACGAGTCCGGCAATTCTGGTGCCGCCTGCATATACCCAGCGCGTGAGCTGACCGGCTGCGGCCTCATAATCGCCCGCGTTTAATTTTCGCAATAAGGTAGATCCGGCAAGATTGTGCGCGCCTAGATTATAAATAAAACTCATTAGAGCGTCATATTCATTTTGCTTTAGCGGTACATTAACTAGCGCGACTAACTCCCTGTGAAACTGTTCTAAGTCTTGCGACATTAGATTCGTCGCCTGCTCTACTGTGACGGGTGCGCTGTATGCGTAAACATCGCCCGTAGTGCCGTAACCGATAGTCCACACGCCTGCTGAATCCTGATAAGGCCCCGAAGAGAAACCCTCTTTGCTTTTGATGAATTCCAGCCCTTGAGCGGTCAAACTTAACTGAGAAACTTCTAACCGGATATTTTGTCCAGGCTCCGCACCTAAACCAAAATCATCAATCGTGATTGAATCGCTATAAGTTTCACGCGGCGCGGAAAAGCGCGGGCTTATGTTTGGCAGATCAATATAGCCTAGCTTGTTTAATCCAAAGGTTAATGCGCTGATACCCAAAATTCCTATAATGCTTTCCATTATCATTCCAGCCCCTTATCCGCTGCCAATTGCAACGCGCGATATTCTTCTGTTTTGCGAATCAATTCCGCTTTTGCTGCGGCTCTAATTTCTGTGATGCGCGCTTTTGTCATCGCTTTTTTATAGGCAAGCTTGCCCGCAACGGTCACTTTGCTGCGCTGGCCGTCTTTGTCCGTTTCAAAGATCTCTTTTTTGGTTCGATCATATTTCTTACCAACGACACGCGCGCGGCCTTCAATCTCGACAATCTCCACATCTGCAATAAGCGAAACGGGGTTTTTGCTGCGAACGGTTGAATAGATCAAGCCGTCATTGTCAATCTGTGCATAGGTTTTCATTTTAATAAAACTCCACTACGCATACGCGCCCTGTCATCGAATCGGCTTCAATGTTGGTTGATGATGTGAATTCTAAGTCACCCACGCTGCCACCCACTCCAGCCTCGCCGCCGCCTTGATATAAAATCAAAGATTTATCCTCATTGACTGCGGTGATAGCGTTGCTACCGCTTGTGATGTCATAATAATTGATCGACTTAAGGCCGCTCAACTCAATTACATCAAACATAGATTTCGGGTTGTAAGTTGGAGCGCCTTCATCGGTGCAAATCACTTCAGTATATTTTCCATCAACAATGGTAGCGAGCTGAATATGGTTCACGTAAAGCGTTTTTGTCGCGCCGTAGCATGAGCGATAAACCAAAATAGCTTGATCCACATCAACCGGAGTGATTGCCGTCGTAACGTCCCCGCTTACAACGGTCACGGTTACTTCCTGCTTGCTTAGTAAAACTGAGCCTTGCGCTGAATTATTGACGATACCTTGAGCCTGAATCATAATTTACGCCCATTTCGTGAAGAACATGCCAATTTCTACATCTGAGCCTTTATCATGCCAGCAACGCATTTTTTCAGTTGTCGCAATAGCAACGGTTGTCATGGGTGCTAGCGGGATGCCTCGCCCGCCTGAAGGCGCTACGCCGACAAAAACTGTTTGACCGCCGACTGGCTCCATATTGCTAATAAATGCCATCGCTCGATCTGTATCAATTTCAAAAATTGACGTTTGCACGCCTGTTGGAACTACTTTGTTTGGATCATCATCAGCCACCGTAGGTGTCACGAGCTGTGAATCAACATTACCGCTGCTTTGCAACCGATCATCTTTAAATTGACCATAACCAATCACAATACGCGCCTCTAATGCGGTGCCGTTTGGGTTCGCAATCGTGACATTCTTGAAATTCGGCTGGCCTTTGGTGATGCGTAGCTCGCAACCTTGCGCGAAAAACGTAGCCGCTTCTGACTCTAAACCAATTTTGAACTCTGTTTGATTGCTATCAATGCAACGCACATATTCGCCATAAGCGGGCAAAACTTGTTCGCTATTTGCTGGGACATTGATCGTGTAATCTTTTGCTGCCTGAGTCATGTTATT
>JAQXAR010000001.1 GCA_029252805.1 Rickettsiales bacterium | reverse complement strand
CTGGCCGTAGAACCCGCAATGAAATATTTTATCAACTCTAACTGCTTATTTCTCGATAACTTACAATGCTTTATATACATCAATAACTCCTAACAATTTAAATGTTAGGTGTCAGCCCCTACTTTTAAACTATTGTGAGTTTGAGAATTTACTCAAAATCTGCACATTTCTCTCCTTAGCATATTTTGCGAACGGTCAGTTAGACTTGTTTCGGAGGTGGGATTTAAACCTACGGTCTTTGCGTTATGAGGTTAATCAAATGATGTATAAATCTAAAGTAGTGAAGGCTTTCCATTGGTGCCTATTTGGTGCCTAGAATTTTCCATGAGACTGGCCATAGCTGCCTAACCTATTGAAAGAAATGGTGGAGGATACAGGAGTCGAACCTGCGACCTCTTGAATGCAAATCAAGCGCTCTACCAACTGAGCTAATCCCCCACTTCAAGAAGGCGTACTATTTGCCGGGCTTAGGGCATTGTGTCAAGTAAAAAGCGGGCTAGCATTTCAGGTCAGCTTTTGTATAAATGCCGCATGCGTTTTATTTTCCTTATTTTCTTTCCAATTTTTCTAATAGTTTTGGGCGTTTACGGAGCCGGTTCGTCGCTTCCAATACAGAATACCGTGATACGTGGTATTTCTCTCCCAATTTCCCAGAATAAGCTCTGGAAGCTTATAATAGAGTTTGATTCAATGGCGGAGTGGCATCAAAATATTGAAAAAGTGATCGCTGTTCCAGCACCAGAAACGCAGAAAACATTGTGGCACATTAGTACAGCAAGTAATCAATCCTACATCTTAGTACCAGGGTATCAGTCAAAACCAGATGTTTTGAAGGTAGAGTGGCTAGAGAGTCATTTATCTTATGATGTAAAATGGAAAATGAGTTTGATGGATAAGACGCCGAGTTTGAAAGAACAGGCAGGGGACTCGCCGGTTACTTTCATCAAAATCACCGAAGTTTCGAAAACCCCCAATCCATTTGCACGCTTCTTCATGCAATATTTCTTAAAATATGAAGCCAGTGTTGAGGATTATTTACAGAACTTAGCGAGACACTTGGAAGTGCCTGAAGCAGAAATTAGAGAGTTGGTAACGTGATGAACGATAAAGCACAGCAGTTATTGGAAATGGCACAAAAATTAGGCGCCCAGAGCGCCGACGTGCTGGCCGCAAATTCAACCAGTATTAGTGCAGGGATACGTCTCGGCGAATTGGAAGAGCTAGAGCGTGCGGAATCCGGCGGAATTGGCCTACGTGTTTTCATGGGCAAGCAGCAAGGGATGGCCTCCGGGAGTGACTTACGCACTGAGAGCTTATTTCAAATTGCGGAACGTGCCGTGGCGATTGCAAAGCAGGCACCGGCAGATCCTTATGCAGGGCTACCTGAGCCGCAATCCATTGCGAAAGAATGGCCAGAATTGGATATGGTTGATGATAATGAGCCTGAAGTGGAATGGCTGTTGGCTCAATGTCGTGAAGCTGAGGAAACCGCTTTGGCGGTCGAGGGCGTCACAAATTCTGAGGGTGGAAGCGCGGGCTATAGCCGTTGCGACATAACGTTACTGACCAGTGATGGCTTTAATGGCTCCTATGCAAAAACCTCTTTTAGTCTATCGGCGAGTGTGTTGGTGGGTGAAGGAACGGGTATGGAGCGTGACTATGCTTATAGTACTGCCCGTCATCGTAAGTCATTGAAAAGCGGCAGTGAAATAGGGCAAGAAGCGGCAGAGCGGGCGTTAAAACGTTTAAACCCTTCTAAAAAGGATACCTGTAAGGTTCCGGTTATATTTGATCCCCGTGTTGGCCGTGGATTGGTCGGCAGCTTCACCGGTGCCATTTCAGGTGCGGCGGTTGCACGTGGGACGTCTTTCTTGAAAGATAAAATCGGTGAGCAAATTTTTAATCCTAACATTACGATCACGGATGAACCGCATCGCGCCAATGGATTGGCCTCGCGCCCGTTTGATGGAGAGGGGTGCCGGAGTGAAGCGCTGAGCTTAGTGGAAAAGGGTGTGTTGAATCATTGGCTGCTCGATAGTCGTTCTGCTCGTCAATTAGGATTGCAGAGTAACGGTCGTGCGGCACGGGGCTTATCTTCAGGAACCTCGCCGAGTAGTACGAATGTCACGTTAGAAGCAGGTGAGTTAAGCCCAGAGTCTTTAATTGGCGAGATTGAAGATGGTTTTTATGTGGTGGAAACCTTTGGCATGGGCGTGAACCTGGTGACAGGTGATTACAGCCAAGGCGCGTCTGGTTTTTGGATTGAAAAGGGGAAATTAGCTTACCCTGTTTCTGAAGTAACGATCGCTTCTACCCTGCCAGAGATGTTCTTAGGCCTGAGTGCCGCGAATGATTTGACCTATGAATATGCGACAAACACACCGACTTTGCGTATAAATGAAATGATGGTGGCGGGCAGTTAAGCCAAAAACTCGCCAAAGCGGTGGGAATCTGTTAAAAGCGCAATCATGCCATTTGAGAAATATGAGAATCGTGATGGAAAGGTGCTGTTAAAGCGCCTGTACCATGATTATTTGAAGCCTTTTAAGAGGCGGATGGTTTTTGCCGGATTTTTGATGGTGCTGGTAGCGGCGACCACAGCGGCTAATGCATGGTTAATGCAGCCGATTTTGGACGATATTTTTCTCAATAAGAAGCGCGAGATGTTAATGCTTATTCCGATTGCGGTTTTGGTCATTTTTACGGTGAAGGCTTTAGCGACCTATGGGCAGAATCTTATTCTCCAGATAATGGGTCAGCGCATATTAGCGACGATGCAGCAGCAGCTTTATCGTCATTTAATTCATGCTGATATTGGCTTATTCTCTCAAGCATCATCCGGACGCCTTATTTCGCGTTTTACCAATGATATTTATATTATGCGTCAATCGGTTTCGACGCTCTTTACGGGCATGATTAAAGAGGTGCTGACCCTTATCTTCTTGGTGGCGGTGATGTTGTATCAAAGTTGGGAATTAGCGCTTATCGCCGTGGTGATATTCCCCGTGACAGCCTGGCCGATTATGTGTTTGGGTAAGCGCATGCGTAAGATTTCGGGCCAAACTCAAGCGAATTTGAGTGAATTTGCAGGTCAGTTAGATGAGACCTTCGCCGGAGTGCGCCTGGTGAAAGCCTATGCACAAGAGGATCGCGAGATTGAAAAAGCGGGAGGTATGATTGAATCGCTTTATGAGCTTTATGCTAAGGCGGCAAAGGTGCAATCGGCGGCTTCCCCGATGATGGAGCTTTTTACTGGATTTGTGATTGCCGGTATTATTGGCTGGGGTGGGGCGCAAGTCATGGATGGAACGACCACACCCGGCATGTTCTTTAGTTTCATTACCGCGCTGATTATGGCCTATAAGCCAGCCAAAACGCTGGCGGGCATGAATACGCAATTACAAGAAGGCATGGCGGCCGCGAGCCGTTTATTCTCCGTGCTTGATATGCCAGCGGCGGTGATGGATAAACCAGATGCGGCGCCGTTGAGTGTTGATAAGGGGGCTTTGGTGCTTGCAGATGTGAGTTTCCAATATCCCGATGATAGCGGTATTGAAGGAGTCTCTATTACCGTTCCAGCCGGTAGTTCTGTCGCATTAGTGGGGCCTTCAGGCGGCGGTAAGTCGACCTTGATGAACTTGCTATTACGTTTCTATGATCCGCAGTCAGGCACTATCTCCATTGATGGTACTGATATTCGTGATGTCACCCAAGGCAGTTTGCGCAAACATATTGCACTCGTGAGCCAAGAAACGGTCCTCTTTGATGATACGGTCGGTGCAAATATCGCTTACGGCCTGCCCGATGCCGATCAGGCCACGATTGAGCAAGCGGCCAAAGATGCGGCGGCGCATGAATTTATCATGGCGATGCCAGAAGGCTATGAAACGCGAGTTGGACCGCGCGGAGTTAAGCTCTCAGGCGGGCAGAGGCAGCGATTAGCTATTGCGCGGGCGTTGCTAAAAGATGCGCCAATTTTATTGCTCGATGAAGCAACGAGTGCGCTGGACACGCAGTCTGAGTCTTTAGTTCAGGCGGCCATTGACCGTTTGATGAAGGGGCGCACCTGTGTGATTGTGGCGCATCGCCTTTCGACCATCGCGCATGTTGATAAAGTTTATGTGATGGATGGTGGGCAGATTGTTGAGTCAGGCACTCATAAGCAGCTACAGGCTAAGAAGGGTCTTTTCCATCAGCTCTATGCTGCTTAAGCGGTTATGTGTGATAACTGCCTCGGTTTTGAATGAACGATTAGGCTGTGCGGCGGCTCTTGCCTGCTGCATGGCGTGAAAGCCTATGCATCAGGTTACGGCATGTCATTTCGGGCGGTAACGCGCCATGTTTTGCTTCACGTTCGGCTTCTAGCAAGGCGCTGATAGCGCTACGAAGCGCTGGATCATTCCAGCGCATTATTTGTTGGCTAATAAGTGGCTCTTGCTTGAAGAACACTCCGTGGCGCGTGAAAGCGGCCTTTTGCGCAATACCATTACCCATCATCGCTTTGATACTGAGTAGTTTTTGCAAGTGTGAGGAAAGCATGCGGTAGATTCCAATGGGTTGGATATTTTCGTTGAAACAGCGGGTGAGTGTGTTTTCTAGTCCATCCTTGCCACCACAAACGGCGTGGAAAAGTTCATCGAGCGTGTGATCTTTATTATCGCCGCTTAATTTGCGTGCAAGCTCGGCGCTTAGATGCCGTTCTTCGCCGAGATAGAGGTCAATTTTCTCAATTTCCTGTAAGGTAATAGCGCGATCATTGCCGAGGCTGCCCGCGAGCATAGGAATGACGCCTTGTTCGCAGGTGATATTGCGCTCTCTTAAGCTCTCAGCCAGTACTTGCGTTACTTTACGCGCATCATCGCGGTAGCAAGCGAGGGCGGCGAGGGATTTTTCGGCCTCAAACATTTTGCGTAACTTTGAGGTCGGACGTAACTCCCCTGCGAGCACGATAAGTGGCCAAACGGGTTTAGGCTCACTCAATATCGCCGCTTCAATGACTTTGGCATTGTCGCTGCTGGCTTGGCGTAGAACGACCAATCTATCACCGCCCATTAAGGTGTAGCTACTAAGCTCGTCAGATAGGCGGGTAGGATCCTCAGATAAGCTATCAGCCGGTATCTCTGTCAGATCAAGTGTGTCATATTTTTGCCCTAGAAAGTGGGCAATGAGCTGCCGGCTTTGGGTGCGAATTTGTCCCTCATCGGGCCCATATAAAAGGAAGGCTCGACAATCGCCGGGGTTTTTGAAGAAACTTTCTTGTTGTGCCGGTGCGATCTTCATTGCATCGCCTTTAAACGGGTTGCAATCTCCATCGCTGTTGTGCGAGCCAGTGCCTCAATACCATTGCGGCGTGCATCGCGCTCAGCAATGAAGGTCGCAAAGTCAGAGTCGGAGACATTATAGCTGGAGATACGCTGTGAGTGCTTAGAAAATAGTTTTTTGCTACTTGCAATGTCAATCAGTTCATAGGTTGATTTGAGCACCATATTATAGCGTGTAATTTGGGCATCGCGTTCAATAATGATTGGCTGCTTGGTCTCTTCTAGCTGGCTTACGAGATGGTAGCGCGGTTCAGGGTATTGATTGCCGGGATGTAGGGCATCCTCTAGCGCAATCCGGTAAATCTGTGCCGTTCGGCCCTTGCTTGGCACTTCTACTTTGATCATTTCCAATAGCGGGTTTGATTGTGCCACTTTGGTTCCGTGCACAGGTTCAAAACCACAAGCGGTGAGTAAAAAGAGAGCACAGATGGGGACCAAGAATTGCATAAGCAAAATCTAACGACTAACCGCCATTAGGTAAAGCTAAGTTCGGTAATCTGCGTTGATAGCAATATAGCCATTGGTCAGATCGCAGCTATAGGCGGTGAATTGGCCTTCGCCCAAGCCGATATCGACGCTAATGGTGAGCTCTGGCTGTTTCATATATTCAGACATAATGGCCTCATCATAGGTGGAGTGACGTTGCCCTTTTTGCGTGAGTAAATGCTCACCGAAGCTGATCTTAAGCGTATCGCGATCGGCGGCGGCACCGGATTTCCCGACCGCCATAACGACGCGTCCCCAATTGGCGTCTTCACCGGCAATGGCGGTCTTAACGAGTGGTGAATTGGCAATAGCCATCGCGATTATTTTTGCGTCAACGTCATTCGCGGCGCCTGTCACCTTTACGGTAAAGAATTTCTTAGCACCTTCCCCATCACGCACGATGAGTTTGGCGAGTTCGAGCATTAAGCTATGTAGTTCAGCGCGGAAAAGCGCTAGCTCATCGCCTTTGACTTCGGCGCCTTGACCGGTCGCAAAGAGTAGCACCATGTCGCTAGTGGAAGTGTCTGAATCGACGGTGATGGCGTTAAAGCTCGTTTCCGTGCCATCGCGCAGGAGTTCTTGTAAGGCTTCAGCCTCTATCTTAGCATCGGTTGCGATAAAGCCGAGCATGGTCGCCATATCGGGCGCAATCATGCCAGAACCTTTGGCGATACCATTGAGTGTTACAGTCTCAGAGCCTATCTTGAAGCTTCGTGTGGCGAGTTTCTGGAAAGTGTCAGTGGTGCAAATGGCTTTCGCTGCATCTCCCCAGCCCTCATGGCTAAGTGCGCTGTGCGCATCCGGTAAGTTACCGATGATATTTTCATAAGGCAGTGGTTCGCCGATGACACCAGTGGAGGCGACAAAGCACTCTTCCTGTTCGCAGCCAAGTAGCCCAGAGGCGGTCGCGAGTGTTTGGTTCACAGCCATCTCGCCGAGTTGTCCGGTAAAAGCGTTCGCATTGCCTGAGTTGACGATAAGCGCGCGTGCTTGACCGCCTGCAGCATGCTGCTTACTGCGTAATACCGGGGCTGCTGAGGTTTTAGACTGGGTGAAGACACCGGCGACTTGCGTGCCTTCTTCAAAGGCCATGAGTAGTAAATCAAGCGCGCCTGATTTACGAATACCGCTGGCCACAGCTGCCATGCGACACCCTGCGATCGGAGGTAGGTCGGGAGTGTTCTTCGGGGCCAAAGGCGAGATAGGGAGGGGCATTATTTTTCCTGAATTTCGATCGGAAATTCTAGCGTCTTGCCTTTTGCATCACGATAGTCGATATCGGCGCCTTTAAGCAGGTCTTTGATATATTGCTGATTGGCCTCCTGACGCATTTGTTCCTCAATCGTTAGGCGCGCTTCTTCGTAAGGCGGCAGCGGAACATCACGCTTTTCATGTAATTTGATGATGTGCCAGCCGAAAGAGCTTTTGACCGGCTCAGAGATTTGGTCTTTTTCTAACGTGAAAGCCGCGTCTGCGAATTCTTTGACCATTTGTTCTTTATTAAAGAAACCGAGATCACCGCCGCCGCCAGAACTTCCAACATCGACAGAGCGACGTTTTGCCGTAAGAGCGAAGTCTGCGCCCTCATCAAGCAACGTCTTGATCTCTTTGGCTTCCTCTTCTACTTCTACCAGAATATGGCTGGCATGCGCCTGTTGGCCACCTTTAATCTTGCTGACCATTTCGTCATAACGCTTTTTAATCGTTGCTTCTGGCGTGTTGACCGTGCGCACACGTAGGTGTTCCTGCACTAAAACTTGACGGCGAGCGGCGGCGATCTTTTTCATCACATCGCGGCGTTCTTGTAATTTACCGGCTTCTGCATCTTTGAGCATCAAACGTTCGCTGACGATCCCGCGCACCACATTGCCTTTAATAGCATCACCGAATTGATCGATGGGCGGAGCGGCTTCTTCGCCGGGGAACAAAGCGTCCCAAATGTCTTGCACTTCATCATAGGAAATCTCTTCGCCATCCACTTTAAGCATCGTATAATTTTTGGCAAAAGCGGGGCTCGTCATCATTAAGGCCGTTGAAACAGCTAAAGCAGTCATTAGTCGCATGGTAAAAATCCTTTAGGTTACGATTTGATATGCCATAAAATTAGCATGCTGGCAATCCATGACTAGACATTTCAGACAGAGCGCGCATATTCGCCTTATATGGAATTTCTTCGCAAACTTTTTGGATTAAAATCGACCGACATGGCGATTGACCTCGGTACAGCCAATGTTTTGGTTTACGTTAAGGAGCAGGGAATCGTGCTGAACGAGCCCTCTGTGGTCGCGATGATCGAGGATAATGGCAAGATGGTGCCGTATGCTTTCGGTAATGAGGCGAAAATGATGCTAGGCCGCACACCGGCGAAAATTGAAGCGATCCGCCCGATGCGTGATGGTGTCATTGCGGATTTTCGTTCTGCAGAAGAAATGATCAAATATTTCATCGGTCAGGTTAATAGCGGCAGCAGTTTTGCGCGTCCGCTCATCATTATTTGTGTGCCTTCTGGTTCTACGCCGGTTGAGCGTCGAGCGATTCAAGAATCCGCAGAAGCCGCGGGTGCGCGTGAGGTTTGGTTGATGGAAGAGCCGATGGCAGCCGCCGTGGGTGCTGGTTTACCGGTCACGGAGCCAACCGGCTCCATGATCATTGATATTGGCGGTGGCACGACGGAAATCGCTGTGCTGTCGCTGGGTGGTATTGTCTATTCACGTTCCGTGCGTGTGGGCGGCGATAAGATGGATGAGGCGATCATCTCCTATGTGCGTCGTGCCTTTAACCTGCTGATTGGCGAGGCGACGGCTGAACAGATTAAGAAACAGATTGGTGCGGCTTTGCGGCCTGAAGATGGCAGCGAAGGAGTCACGATGGAAATTAAGGGGCGCGATCTTGCCAGTGGTTCGCCCAAAGAGATTGTGATTTCTGAAGCCCAGGTGGCCGATGCGCTCGCCGACCCACTCTGGCAGATTATTGATGGTATTCTCGTCGCGTTAGAGACAACGCCGCCGGAGCTTTCGGGGGATATTATTGAAAAAGGGGTCGTTGTGACAGGCGGTGGGTCGCTCTTGCGACGCTTTGCCCAATTGGTTTCAAATGAAACAGGCCTCCCTGTATTTAACGCAGAGGAGCCTCTTTCCTGCGTCGCGCTTGGTATCGGTAAAATCCTCGAAAACCCAACCAGCATGAAGCACGTTCTGTTTAAGCAGGATTAAAGGGGCGTTATTTTGTCCCCGCTCGCCCGACTGGTTTCCCTTTATGTTCGACTTGAATAGTGGAAGCGCGGTCAGGAGGCAAGCGCAGCCGGGGCGCAATTAAAGCAGCCCCTCGCCCCATAAAGTAAGCCCGCTTTTTAAGAAAAAAAGCGGGCTTTAAAGCAGTTCAAGCAAGTTGCAGGATACGTTTTAGATTTTGCTCTCATTTTGTCGGTTTCTTAGTCCCTTACCGCAATATGTTGCGTTTTTGGGTGCATCGAAACTCTATATATGTTTGTAGAGAACTGAGTTAATTCTTCAAGGTTGGATTTCTGTTTATCCACAATTTTGTCTGTGCTTGTGGAGAAGGTTTCCTACCCCTCTGTTTTCTGGGCTTCTTAAAGGCTGCTGGATAAAAAGGGGAAAAGAGCGGTGATGGCTTCTACGCCGAGCATTAGCAGTAAGGTCGTGAAAGTGACCCCGATAAAGCCAATAATGGCACCGATACTGACGATAACTCCGTCACGTCCGAGCATGCCAAGTGCCATAACGAGTGTCCCAAGACCGGGTAAGAAATTGGTCATAGGCAGCGGTACAGCAATAGAAATGGCGAAAATAAGCCATAAAAAACCAACGATGCGTTCGCCCGTTTTGCTATTGGTAAAGCTAAAACGTGGGTGCAAAAATTTCTCTACCCATCTTAGGCGTGGGGCGGCGATGCGTACTACCTTATCGATCGTAGTTTGTTCTAAGGACTTGCCGCGTAACCATCGAGGCATCCAGGGAGTATTCTTACCCCAGAGCATCTGCACGGCAATGAAAAATAAGGGAATCGAGAAAAGGGTGGAGCCGCCCGGTGGGATAGGCACTGGCACACAGTTAGGCAGCACGAGCACTAACATCAGTACGGCAAATCCACGATGACGCAGCCCATGCAGTAATTGACTGACCGTAACGCGATTCGAATTACGGTAATGGTCGGCCATTTTCTCTAGCGTCTGCGAGACAGGCTCGGAAGTATTCGTGCTTTCAAATGGATTCGGGTCTTCGGACATGATGGAGTAGTAGCGATCTTTCGAGGTTACAGCAAGAGTGCTAAGGTGGTTAGTAGCACTATCAGGCTGCAGTGACTGATGGTGAGGAGCCAGGTCCAGCGTTTCATGTCCGGTTCTTGCAAGCGTGCGATGCCGTTACCGAGCCACTCTCTGCCGAATAGGTCAAGGTAATAGCTGCTGGGTCCGCCAAGGCTTAAGTGTAGTGCTTCGGAGATCGTGGCCATCACTGCTATGTGTGGGGTTAGCATTTTCTCAAACCCTAAGCGCATTGCGGCAAGCGGTTTGCCTTTGCTGGTGAAGAAGGAGGCGAGGCTGATAATGCCGATGCCCAACAAACCTGCCGGAAAGAGTAGGAGTTTTGTGGTGCGGCGAATGGAATAACCAAAGCCAGTTTGAATATTCATGACAGCCTTTCGCACTCCTAGCAGAGTGATCATCATGAAGATACCGGGCCATCCCAATAAAAGCCAGCCTGTTAAAGGAGCTAAGACATGCTGTAGGAGAGTAACTCCTCCTGATTCAATTCCAGTGCGGAAGGTGGTAGCTGCCTCTTTCTTTTTAGGTACCGGCGCGTTGGGGAGGGCGAGGAAGATGAGTGCGAGCAGGATTGTTTCCAGATAATCATTGTGCAGTTCAACCAATATCTTTTCCATGAGCATTCCAAACAGAAAGGCAAAACTGAGCAGGGTAAAAAGCAAGATGCGCCCCCGTGTACGCAGTGCACCGCTAGAGCGTTCTTGGCGGTTGAGTTTCTGTACAAAGCTGGCGCAGATACGACGCCAAGCGGCGAGCGGCGAGGGAATAGCACGAAGGAGGCGCAATTTTCCGTCTGTGATACGCAGTAGAAGCGCAAAGAAGAGCGCTAGCGCGGCGATAAGGCAGAGGGAGGCAAAACTATAATCGCTGTGTAGCATGCTCTATCCTAAGAAAATCTCAACACGCCGGTTTTTACGCTCGGCCGCATTTTCGCCTTTATCAACGGCTGGATCCGTTTCGCCGAAGGCAAAATATTTGAGAAGTTCAGGCGGAATACCGCCTGCGATGAGTGCCTCTAATACGCTGAGAGCCCGTTTCTCCGAGAGATTCATGTTGTAATTCTCACCACCTTTACTATCTGTATGACCATGAATGAGAATCTCTGTAGGTTCGCTTAACACTACATCGGCAATGACTTGCGTGACGACCTGTTTAGAGGCTTGGTCAAACTGGCTTAAATTATATCCGAAATAGACGAGATAGGCGGTGTTAGCGATACGCTCTTTTTCCACAATTTCCAATTTTGCGAATTCTAGATCATTTAAGGCCTTATCAAAGCGGTTCTGGCAATGCGATATGGCATATTTATTCCAGCCCTCTTCCAGTTCTTCTAACCAGCAATCAAAGGCGAAAGTGGCTTCGGCAGCTTCCTTAGGGAACTGCTCCCGCGTTTTTGCATCGGTCATGCTGAGTAGTTTTTCGCGCGCGGCAGCAAGTTCGGGTTTTAGATCCTGGTCAATGTTCCAGCTGGTGATTTCTTCTGCGGTCACGGTCTGACCATAACCGGCCATCAAGCCTTTCTCAGCGAAATAGCTGGAATCGGTCCAATCATGATTCTTGGCTTCTTTCTCACTAAATGCGAGATAATGCTGGGTGAGGGCAATAGCATAGGGCGTGCCGCTTGGTGTTACGCGGCGTAACTCTTCTAAATTAGCCGTGGTAGCGCAAGAACAGAGCAGTACCAGCAGGCTAAGCGCGTAAAGAATACGCATGATGTCCCCAGTCTTTTTCTTTTATCGTTAGACAAAATAAGACGCGAGCGCAATGAATCAGGCTCAAAGAGTCAGAAAATAAGTCAATAAACTTAGGCCTGTTTCTCTTTAGTCGATAGTTGCGAAGCTCAGAAGCTTAAACTTGGCTTTTATCCAACTCGCCCCACGGCTCATCTGGGCCGAGCAGGAGTTGATTATGAGCGGCACCGGCAGGGATCATTGGATAGACATTTTCGGTCTGATCTACGCGCATATCCACTAACACAGGGCCATCGATGCTTAGCATCTTCTCGATGGTTTCATCGACTTTGCTCGGATCATCGCATTCGAGCGAGGCGATCCCATATGCTTCGGCCAGTTTCTGGAAATCAGGCAGTGACTCCATATAGCTTTCCGAGTGGCGGTCGCCATGGAACATTTCCTGCCACTGGCGCACCATGCCCATATAGCGGTTATTGATGATGAGAATCTTCACCGGTAAACGATATTGCGCTACGGTGGCGAGTTCCTGAATATTCATCATAAAACTGGCCTCACCCGTCACGCAGATAGTGAGTGAGTCTGGATGTGCGACTTGCACGCCCATGGCGGCAGGTAGGCCGTAGCCCATCGTGCCGAGGCCGCCACTGCTCATCCATTTATACGGTTGGTCGAATTTCAGATATTGCGCGGCCCACATTTGGTGTTGGCCAACATCGGTGGTATAATAGGGTGACCGGTCTTTTGCGAGCGTATAGAGGCGCTGCAACGCATATTGTGGTTTGATGATTTCCTCGCCTTGTTCATAGGCGAAGCTTTTGCGTGCACGCCAGAGCTCAATCTCTTTCCACCAGCTATTTAAATCAGCGGAGTTAGGCTTCAGCCCTCTTTCTCGCCACGCTTTGCGCATTTGACGAATCACCGTGCCTGCATCACCAACAATCGGAATATCGACTTCTACGTTTTTGTTGATAGAAGAGGCATCAATATCGACCTGAATCTTTTTCGAATTCGGTGCGAAGCCGTCCAGCTTGCCCGTTACGCGGTCATCAAAGCGTACGCCGATCCCGATCATGACATCGCAGTCATGCATCGCCATATTTGCTTCGAGCGACCCATGCATACCCGGCATCGCTAAAAATTGTTTATCTGTGCCCGGATAGGCGCCCAAACCCATAAAGGTAAGTGTAATTGGGAAGCCGGTTTCTTTCACGAAAAGTTGCAGTTCTTCGCACGCATCCAGACCTGAATTGATCAACCCGCCGCCGACATAAAAAAGCGGCTTTTTCGCGGTTGCAATAAGATCTATCGCTTCATTAATGCGGCTGGCATTGCCAACGGTTTTGGGGTTATAGCGCTCGCGGCGGAATTCATGGCTATGGTCATACTCACCCAGCTCGTTGAGGATATCTTTGGGCACGTCAATCACGACAGGCCCGGGGCGCCCGGTCGTAGCGACATGGAAAGCTTCATGTACGATGGCGGGTAAATCTTCGATGTTTTGCACGAGGTAATTATACTTGGTGCAAGCACGTGTGATACCGGTTGTATCGGCTTCTTGGAATGCATCTGAACCGATCAAATGGCTTGGTACCTGTCCCGTAATGCAAACCATCGGGATAGAATCAAGCATTGCGTCGGTTAGGCCGGTAATGGCATTGGTTGCGCCAGGGCCAGAGGTAACGAGTACTACGCCGGCTTTACCGGTTGAGCGCGCGTAGCCCTCCGCTGCATGAGTCGCTGCTTGTTCGTGGCGTACCAGAATGTGGCGCAAATGATTCTGTTGAAAGATTGCATCATAAAGTGGCAATACTGCACCGCCTGGATAGCCAAAAATCGTATCCGCGCCGCAGTCAATCACCGACTTGATGACGATCTCTGCGCCGGTCATTTTCTGGGTATTTTCTGCCTCACCTGAAGCGATGTCGGTAGTCTCGTTTTTCGTTTTTTTCTGTGCAGTCATGACGTATCCTTACTTAGAGCCAGCATTTATAGCGCAAAATAGTGAGAGATACAACCATGACCAATGCAGCTCTTTCGCACATGTTCAGTGTTCAGGGTTATAATTTTTCTCTAAAAAATCGTAGGCGACGCTCACTTTCTTGAAACGAAGGGTCGATTCTTGACAACCTTGATTGTTATCAGGATGATCTTTCTTTGCTAATTTATAGTACCGTTTCTTGATTTTCTTTAAGCTTGAGGGGTGCTTGAGTCCCAAAACCTGTAATGATTCGGCGAGCTTCGGATCTAAGTTTCCGGAAGAACCGCTAGAGTTCATCGGGTCGTATTGGGCCGAGGAATTGGTCCTGTACCATTTGCCTTTTTGGAAGCTATCATAGGCGCTTGAGTTCTCTTCTTCTGTGCCATGATCAAACCGTCCGCCGCCCATGCGGTAATAGCTGATGACGATAATCGTTAACATTATCGCCATGAACAAATAGGAGGCGAGGACATCTGAGAGCATTTCTTCCATAATCCACCTTTCTAAACGAAACGTTCGGTAAAAGAAATTATCGAATTTATTGCTTTTGCGTGCTGAAGCCTGCATTATCCTTGCAAAATTAAGGAGATCCTTCATGGGAAAAGCGACTGACGATATGAAATTTGCGACCAAAGCCATTCACGGCGGTAACGATACTGATTCTGCTTTTGGCTCCCCGCAAACACCGATTTACCAAAGTGTTTCGTTTGAATTTCCGGATGCACAATCCGCATCAGACCGCTTTAATTTGCGCGAGTTTGGCCAAGTTTACAGTCGCTTAACTAACCCAACGACCGATGCGTTAGAGGCTCGCCTTGCCGCGCTTGATGGCGGTGTAGGTGCCATTGCGGCGGCTTCAGGCCATGCCGCGCAGATGCTTGCCTTCCTGCCAATGGTCTTGCCGGGTGATCATATTGTCGGTTCAAAGCGTCTTTACGGTGGTTCAACCAGCCAGCTTACAAATACCTTCCCGAAGCATTTTAATTGGCAGTCAACGCTGGTTAATCCAGATGATGTCGATAATTTTGAAGCGGCGATTCAGGAAAATACGCGTGCTATCTTCATTGAAGCTTTGGCAAATCCGGGCGGCGTGGTGGTCGATATTGAGAAAGTGGCACGGGTTGCCGAGCGCCATCATATACCGCTTATTGTGGATAACACGCTCGCGACGCCTTACTTGCTACGTCCGTTTGAATGGGGTGCAAATGTCGTGACGTACTCGACGACGAAATACCTGACCGGTAATGGCTCTGCTTTGGGCGGAGCGTTGGTGGATGGGGGTAATTTCGATTGGGGCAAAGATGATCGTTTCCCTGCTTTGACCGAAGGCTGCGACGCATATCACGGTATGAAATTCTTTGAGACATTTGGCAAAATGGCGTTATTTGTTCACGCAAAAGGCGTTGGCCTGCGCGATATTGGCGCCTCTCAGCAACCGATGAATGCCTGGTTAACGTTGAATGGTTTAGAAACCTTGCATTTGCGTATGGATCGCCATTGTGAGAATGCGCAGATAGTGTCTGAGTGGCTATCTGCACATGATCAAGTTGATTCAGTGACCTATGCAGGCTTGCCTGATAGCCCGTATCACGAGCTTGCGAAGAAATACACGCCGAAGGGCCCCTCATCGCTCTTTACGTTTGATATTAAAGGAGGCATGGCCGAATCGGCTGAGTTTATTGAGGGCTTGAAGCTCTTTACCTTTGTCGCGAACCTTGGTGATTCACGCAGTCTGCTCATTCACCCTGCAAGCACCACCCACAGCCAGCTCTCACCCGAGCATCGCGTCGTTGCGGGCATTACGGACGGTACCATGCGTATCTCGGTTGGTTTGGAAGATGCGGGCGATCTTATCGCAGATCTGCAGCGCGGCTTCGATGCCATTGGTAGTGGTTTGAAGAAATCTGCCTGACCTTCATCAAACGGTAACATTCGTCTGATATTCTGTGCTTAAGGATACGAGGAGAAGATTATGTTTGGTAATAAAACACAGGTACAAGTTAGAAGCGATAGCGGCCTTTTTGCTGATGCGACGAAGCTAAAGCCACGCAGCATGGCATTGCAGATTTTAAAAGGCGCTGCTCTTGGAGCTGTGGGCTTTGCCATTCCAGGCAAGGGTATCCAAGGTGGAAAGATGTTGTATGACGCGGTTAAGAAGGAGAAGCTCCCTTCCGAAGAGGCCTTTGAGAAACTTGAGAAATTTCCTTTTGTGTCAATTGTTTCAGGCGCCGTACTTGGAGCCATTTACCAATGGGAAAAAACCCGTGTTCACAATAAATGGGTCGATACGGTTGCCTCGCAAGGAAATGCGCTAGAGACAGGCACCCATGCAGAAAGAGCGTCCTCTTCAAGTCAAAAAGAAATCGTGTCTCGTGAAGGTTTAAGCAAAACTGAGCAACTCCAAGAGCAAAAAGTGATGCAAGAAGTCGGTCAAGATCAAAATACCCGATAGCATTTTGCTATTTCCTCTATTTCCTGATAGCTGACTCTTATGAGTCTCGAATCTTCAGCCGTTGCTAGAACGTATTTCCCGCATGTAAATTTACTGCGGGCTTTTGCGGCGCTTTCGGTGCTGGTTTACCATGTGATTGAACATTATAGCTGGGAGACGTTTCCTATAGGTTACGGTCTAGTTTGGTTCAAAGTCGGTTGGATGTCGGTCGATCTGTTCTTCGTGATTAGTGGCTTTGTTATTGCCTGGTCGCTCATTCAACTACATACCCGACATACGCAGTTTAAGCCCTTAGCACGCGAATTTCTTTGGCGCAGAGCAGGTCGGATTGTGCCGCTCTATCTGGTTACATTGCTGGTTTATGCCATCGCCGTACAACCGACTCTGTTTAATTCCTATGTCTGGGTGCATTGGTTGACGCATTTTACCTTCACCCATCCGTTTTTACCGCACACATTTGGTTCGATTAATGGCATTAATTGGTCTGTGGGTATTGAGGTGCATTTCTATCTCTTTGCGCTTATCACGTCGCCTTGGTGGGTGAGGAGAAAGGCTGTGAGCCTATTTCTCGCCGGGGTCGTTGCGGCGTGGAGCTTGCGCGGTATCGCATGGGTCGTGGCAGAGAAATTCGGCCTATCGGGCAGTCAGCTTTTTGGTGTCATGGTGCAAATGCCTATGATGCTTGATGAATTTGCGGCCGGTGCGGCGTTAGCACTCTTGCTGCATCACTACCCATTAGAGAAATGGCCGGGCACGATGCGCCAGCAAGGACTCGTATTATTAGCGGTATTAGTGGCGGTGATGATTGTGGCGTTTCAAACCTACTGGATGGATGCGGGCTATTGGCATAATCCGACAATGGTGATCTTCTGGCGAAGCCTGATCGCGTTGGCTTTTACGCTGCTACTGGCGTTCTTCATCTGGTTGCCGCCGTTGCCAAAACCCAACTTACTCTATCGCGCATTTTCTTATTTAGGCGATATTTCTTACGGTATTTACCTGTGGCATCTGACGGTCATATTACTGCTAAAGCCTTACCTAGAGGCTAACCTAGCCCTATCACTGTGGGTGATTATACCATGCGTGTTAGTGCTCTCAGCCATGAGCTGGCACTTGCTAGAAAAGCCAATGATTAAATGGAGTAAAGCGAGAAGCCTTACTTCTCGTAATGTTTCGTAATCATATCATTGAGCAGGCGAACGCCGAAACCGGTGGCGCCTTTGGGGCAGGTATCGAAATTCTTGCTCGCCGTTGCAACGCCAGCAATATCCAAATGTGCCCAAGGCAGATCATTCACAAAACGCTCTAAGAACTGCGCTGCAGTGATAGAGCCACCCCAGCGACCGGAGCTGATATTTTGCATGTCAGCAATTGGTGAGTTGATTAACTCGTCATATTCAGGACCCATTGGGAGGCGCCATAGTTTTTCATTTGTTGCCTCAGATGCCTCTAACAAGTGCTGTGAGAGCTTATCGTTGTTCGAAAAGAGTCCGCCGGTTGTTTCGCCGAGTGCAACCAGAATGGCACCTGTAAGTGTCGCCAGATTCACCATGAATTGGGGTTTATATTTATCTTGGGTGTACCAGAGGCAATCAGCGAGCACGAGACGGCCTTCCGCATCGGTGTTGAGGATCTCAATGGTTTTACCTGAAAGCGAGGTCACCACATCACCCGGACGACTTGCATTGCCATCTGGCATATTCTCAACTAGGCCAACCACGCCGACCACATTGGCTTTGGCCTTACGTTTGGCAAGTGCCATCATGAGGCCGACTACGGTGCCGGAGCCGCCCATATCCATTTTCATTTCTTCCATACCGTTGGAAGGCTTGATGCTGATGCCGCCGGTATCGAAGGTCACGCCTTTACCGACAAAAGCGATCGGCTGGTCTTTTTTCTTGCCGCCGTCCCACTTCATGATGACCATTTTAGATTCTTTTCGTGAGCCTTGGCCAACGCTTAGTAAAGACCCACAGCCTAACTTAGTCATTTCTTTCTCGCCAAGAACTTCGATCTTTACGCCTAAAGGAGCGAGCGTTTTTTCGATAAGCTTCGCATAGCTTTCCGGTTCGATGACATTGCCCGGCTCATTGACGAGATCGCGAGTGAAAAACGTGCCATCAAGCACCTTATCTTGGATGCCGTAAGCGATTTCTGCTTCGCGTGAATCATTGGTCGCGATGGTTATACTTGTTAGGCTGGGCTTATCAGCAGGTTTGAGTTTGGTTTTATACTTATCAAAACGGTATGATTTTAGTTTAAAACCGATTGCAAGATGCGTCGCTGCCTCTGCTTGGGATAGCTTGCAGCCTTTTATTTCAGGGCAGAGGGCGTTGGCTTGTTTAATGCCAAGCTGGTTTAACTCGCCAATAAGCGCGCCGCCAATTTGTTCCAGACACGCGCTGCCGAGCTCTTTTCCTTTACCGGTGCCGATAAGGATGAGCTGCTCATACTGTAGGCCTTCCGGGGCGAGGATCGTAAGAATTTGTTTCTTTTTCGCTTCAAAGCGGCTGCTTGCGATAGATTTTTTGATCTTACCGTAAGCGTCGCGGTCAATATCATTGACCCACTTTGGTAAAGTGCGGCCTTCTGGAACGAGTAGAACAAGAGCTCCACGAGCGGTTTTAGCAGCGGGTTTGAAACGTGAAATTTGAGCAAAAGAAATTTTCATGAGCGAAGGCCTCATCCATTAGTAGTTTAAAGATACAATTACCCTAGCGCTCGTTAAAGCGAAGGCAAGCGAATTAGGTGAGAATGAGCCTAAGAGGCGGCCGCAACTTCTTTTTCCTGCTTGAATGTAGCAGGACTAAGTTTTTCAGTGGGTTTCGCTGCCGACTTCTTGGCTGCTGCCTTGGTTTTTGTCGCATCGTCATTGGCTGACTTTTTAGCGGTTTTCTTGGCAGTGGCTGGCTTTTTCGCGTCTTTCTTCTCAGGCTTGGTGCGAAGCTCGCTGATACGGTCATCGATCTTCTCGATTTTGAGAGTCTTGAGCAAATCACGCACTTCCTGTCGTGCCGTAATATGCGACATAGAGACATTCACATTGTTGCTCACATCCATGATATCGAGCACCGTTAGGCCTTGCAGGAATAGCTCACGGTAAATGACACGTTCACTAAAGCCCGGTGCTACACGGAAACCGATACGGCGTGAAAGCTCGGTTAGAACCTGATTCATGTAGCGTTTATTGCGTGCATCAATGGTCGTGAGGCGGTTACGCATAACGATCCATTCAATGCTGCCACCATCGCGTTTTGCGCGGCAGAGCTTTTGTTCCCACACCATTTCAGAATAGATAGACGGGCGAATCACACGCATCGTGGCGCCATCAACGGTTGCCAAAACATCCAGATCAACGAAGCTATCATTGATCGGTGTAATCACAGTATCGGCATAAGAATGCGCGAGGCGTGAAAGGTAGGTATCGTTACCCGGGCTGTCGATCACGACAAAGTCATTCTCTTCCATCAAACGGCTAATGCCATCCGTGAAGCGTTCATTTTCGTCTGATTGCGCGTCATCCACAATGTTGAATGGGCTTTTCTGAATCACCAAATGGCTAGATTCAGGCAGCGTCACATCTTGTTTGCGGATGGTGTGTTTGCGATTTTCCATATAGCGCGAGAGGGTGCGTTGGCGAGAATCGATATCGATCGTTCCCACTTTAAAGCCGAGGCGCAATAATGCCACAATCAGGTGCATGGTAGTGGTCGTTTTACCTGAACCACCTTTTTCATTGCCCGTCACAATTACATGAGCGCGTTTTTTGTTTAATGCTGGGCCAGGTGCGGCTTTGGCTTCCGTTTCGGTCGCCTTTTTGGAGCTAAATAGTTGCATGTTCCCTCGTCTATTTGTCTGTATGTTTTTTTATTATTAGACAGAGCCGAAAGTTACGCTATTTTGCTCAACGAGTAAAGCAATTGAGAGAAAAAATGTCTGACGGTGCACCTAAGGTATTGAAAGTAACAGTTATATCTGTTGGAATTATGTTAATTGGCGGCTTTTTATGGGTCGGAGCCGTCGTGGCGAAGCGTGCAAGCGAGAGTGCGGTAGCCATTACGCAGAGCCCCACTCGCGCCGTCACGGTAAATATAAGTGACTGCCCAGAGGTGACGCTGCCACGTCCTTCCGGTGCTAAAATTGCGTTTAATTCTGGCGAATGGCATGTCACCACCTCAAAAGAAATCCGCCGCTACAGCGAATGCGGCGAGTTACTGCAAAAAGTTTTGATTAAGCGATAGTTAGATTTTGGATTTTAACTCATAAAGGCTGATGGCAGCATTTGCGGCATCGGCGCCTTTATTTTTTTCATGTATATTGGCGCGGGTCCAGGCTTGGTCGCGAGTTTCAACGGTGAGGATGCCGTTGCCCATAGGCGCTTGATGTTCTAGTGCCATGTCCATAAGGGCGCGGCTGCTTTCGCCAGCGACCACATCATAATGCGCGGTTTCGCCGCGAATGACGGTACCAAGTGCGATATAGCCCGCATAGTTGCCGCTTTCGATGCCATAGCGAATGGCTTGCGGTATCTCTAACGCGCCGGGCACTTCCACCGCTTCAGCTTCATGTCCAGATGTTTCCAAAGCCGCTTTTGCGCCTTTGAGAAGTTCATCTGCCAAATCGCGGTAAAAATTGCCGCTTACAATCAAAAATTTTGCCATGGGTTCTTTTCATATAAGTTTGCCAAAGAGTCAAACTTATATGGCGTTCATGCGCCAGGCAGGCTTACGCCAGAAATCTGGCGGGCTCGCCTTGTTCGCCTATCCTTGGGATAGTGGGGTATGTCATGCTGAGCTTGTTTCAGTATCCATTGCACGACTGGGCGTGATGTTGATAAATGGACGTGCAAATAAATTCAGGTTGATCATTACCTTTTCCCTTTCCAAGTCCCGGATTTCCGCTCGGCACGCCATTGCAGGCTTTGTTCATTCAGTGGCTCTAGGGGGCGGGCGCCGGTTACCATATCTTGCGCGAGATAGACGGCTTTGCGCAATTGTGCCTCGGACATATTCATAATTGCCGGTTCTTTGAGTTTATCATACCACACGCATTTGCATACATGATCGAGGATAATGCGCTGGAAAGCTTCGGTTTCCTGAACCTCCCATCCGCGCTGAGTCGCTATCTCCGGCAGATCCTCACCGGTGGCTTGCCAGTAGCGTTTGCGCAAAGACTCTAGGCGCATCTGCTTATTCTCGCGCCGGCGTGTCGCTTTCTCATTGTCAGTCAAACTCATAACAGCTAAACTCATAGCATGGCTTGGACACGTGAACAAATGGCACAGCGCGCAGCCGAAGAATTGCGCGATGGTTTTTATGTAAATCTAGGGATTGGTATGCCGACTTTGGTTGCCAATTACATCCCGCACGGCATTAGTGTCACGTTGCATTCAGAAAATGGTATGCTGGGTATGGGGCCTTTTCCCTATTCAGATCAAGTGGATGCGGATTTGATCAATGCCGGTAAGCAAACGATTTCAGAATTACCGGAATCGGTCTATTTTGATTCTGCGGAATCTTTTGCGATGATTCGCGGCGGTCATATTGATTTGACTATCTTAGGTGCATTGGAGGTCGCGCAAAATGGCGATCTCGCTAATTGGATGATTCCGGGCAAGATGGTCAAAGGCATGGGTGGCGCGATGGATTTGGTCGCCGGTGTGAAAAAAATTGTTGTGTTGATGGATCACAATGCCAAAGACGGTTCGCCGAAATTGGTGAAAGAATGCAATCTGCCGCTGACGGGCACTCAGGTGGTGGATATGATCATCACCGATATGGGCGTATTTGATGTTGTGGATGGCAAACTGCGCTTGGTCGAATTGGCAGAAGGCGTGAGTGAAGCTGAAATCCGCGCATGTACGCAAGCTGATTATACGAAAGCGCTCTCCGAAGCGGCTTAATTGATGAATAAAAATCAGTTGCTATTTTTGACGATATTGCTGGAAGGCTATGTTGTTCTTGCTTGTGAGCTAATCGCCATTCGTACCCTCGTGCCTTTTGTCGGCAGTGGTACGGAAGTGATTGCGATCGTGATTAGTGCTGTTTTACTGCCGCTGGCGGTTGGATATCATGCTGGCGGACAGCGCTTTCAGGCAGAGCAACGCAAGCGTAAAGGGAAAGTGGTCTCTATTCGCAAGATTTTGCTGAAAAATTTGCTCAGTGCGATGATTCCGCTCGCATTTGGTCTTTCTTATCTATGCCAAGAGCTGTTCTTTGGGTTATTGAATGGTTTGGGTATCATCCATCATATTCCGCAAACCGCGATATTCTGTTTTATTTTCCTTGTCTATCCTGTCTTTTTACTGGCTCAAACAATCCCGCTGCTTAGCAATTACTTCTCTCGCGAGCATTTGAGCGCCATTACCGGTAAGATGTTGTTCTTCTCGACGATGGGTAGTTTTGCGGGCTCTGTCTTTTCGACCATTGTATTGATGATGACGATCGGCGTGCACTATACGCTGGTCTTTACGATTGGGCTTTTAGTGCTGATTGTCTTTATGTTGACGCGCCGTTGGAAAGATTTTGATAATGTGATCGCGCTCTTCATGTTTGGGTTCGTATTTTTGCTGAATAACGACGCGTTGCTGGCGAAGTTGGGGGTGGTTGAGAATAATCAATATAGTATTGTGAAAATTCATTCTGATCCAAAAAATGAGCGAGTGGTCATGGAGATTAATCGCTCTATGTCGTCAATTTACGCAGAAAATCCTGATAACCGATTCGGATATATAAGCTTTATTGAAGAAACCATTGCGGCTCCTGCAATTAAGGCCGGGATACCGAAGAAAATCCTCGTTATCGGTGCGGGCGGTTTTACTTTGGGTGTGGATGATGATTTCAACGAATATACTTATGTCGATATTGACGCCTCGCTCAAAGAGACGGCTGAGAAGCATTTATTGCCGAAACCTCTAGGCAAGAATAAGAGTTTTGCACCCATGTCAGCGCGTGCATTTTTGGTGCGTGACGATCAGACATATGATGCTATCATTTTGGATGCTTATACGAACATTCGTACGGTGCCGGCTGAAGTGGTGACCTATGAGTTTTTATCGGAAGCGAAGAAGCATCTGAAAGATAACGGTGTTTTGATGAGTAATGTGATTAGCTCGCCCGCTTTTGAAGATCTTTTCACCGTGCGTTACAATAATACATTTCGCCGAGTCTTTCCGTATTTCACCGTTCAACTTATGAATCCGATAGATACATGGAAGGAAGGGAAAATGGAGTTAGATAATATTCTGTATATTTATCACCACCGTACTGAATTTCATGAGGATCAGATGATTTATACGGATAATCTCAATAGTTATTCGTTGGATAGGTAAATAAAAACCCCCATGTTAACGAGGGTTTTTAGTGTTTTTGAATATCGGTTTGTTTTAGTTCTCAATAATGAAGGTGCCGTCCACTTCAACGGCGACGCCAAAAGGAAGTTGCGCTGTATTGACAGCAAAGCGTGCGTGGGCACCGACTTCGTCACCAAAGATCTCTTTAAAGAGGTTCGAGACGCCATTTGCAACGGCAGGAGCATCGGTGAAATCTTCAGTAGAATGTACAAAGATACCAAGGCGGAGGGTTTTCTTCACCTTATTAAGGTCCCCACCACAGGCCGCGCGCAATTGAGATAGGATGTTTAGCCCGCAAATACGTGCGCATTCCTGACCTTCTTCGATCGAAAAGTCTTTGCCAAGTTTACCCACAAACTGCAATTCGCCATTTTGCATTGGTAACTGGCCAGAAATGGTGACCATGCCATTATGTTCTGTATATGGCACATAAGCCGCGCCGGGCGCGCTTTTAGCTTCGGGAATAGTAATTCCGAGGGATTCGATTTTAGCCGTCGCTGCAGACATGTTATTCTCCATCTTAGTTTAGTATTAACGATTTATTATGCTTTTAGCATTAGGTTAGGTGGATACAAACGGTAAAATGACAATTTTTAGACAAATGCACCCAATTTAGTGTTTTGTCACGAGGCTGTCACATTGCTGTGCTAAACCTAAAATGTTAAAGCAATTTATTATTATAAGGATGCGAGGAGTAAAAAATGAACTCAAATACACAAACAAACGAAACAGTTGAGCTAATGTGGCGTGGTACGCTTGCAATTGCTGCAGTGGCAGTTTTTGCCATGTTACCATTGGAAGCATTGGCGACCGATATGGGTAAGGGCACAGCGCTTGATAATGTTCTTTGTAACATTGTTAGTTTCTTCACCGGTGCCGTCGGTAAAGGGATCGCGACGATCGCTTTGATCATTATCGGTATTGGTGCACTCATGGGTAAGATCTCATGGGGTATGGCCTTGATCGTAGCGCTCGGTATTGCGCTCGTCTTTGGTGCAACCACACTCGTAGATGCATTGGGTGCTGATAAAGCCTCAATTGGTTCTACTGGTGGCTGTGCAACAGGCAGTTACAAAATTACGGGTGTTAACTAAAAAAACACTCAAACCAAAACAGGAAAGCCCGCCCTTACCGGCGGGCTTTTTTGTTGGGTTGGGTCCCAGTGACCGCTATCACGCTCCTGTTGTGCGCCACGACGATCAAAAAGATTGTCATAAAAGCTTAACACTTTACTTATCCACAGCTGGTATAATTTAGGAATAGAAAGTTATTTATGATGCGAGAAGGTATGTGATGGTAGGAATTGAGACAGTAATAATGGCGGCAGTAGCTGTAACGAACATAGCGCAGCCGGTAGCGAATGAATATGGAGAAGGATCGATCCAGCATCTTTGTGCAGAATATATGATCCTCAAACACTACGACTCAAAACTTGCCGATCAAGTAATGGAAGATCTTATGGAGAAGATGAGGTCTGACGGGGTTGATCCTGCAAACTTGGGACCCTACCAAGCCCAAGTTGCTGCGGTTCTTTTCACGCCCAGCCAATTAAAAGATATAGAGTTAGGAAAGACGACGGGCAAACTGCTGATTGCAGGGATCTCTAACGCTGACAAAGCTGATGTTGCGGCCGCTGCCGAAAAACGCCGTGAAATCAAAACTATTGTCGCCGCTCCGCCTCCGCCTGCGCCTACTCCAACACCCGCTAGCGGCAGCTTGAGTGATATAAGTCCTGAACTGCAAGCATTGATTAAAGTGGCGGAAGACCTCGCTTCGAAAGGGATCCCCGCTGTTGATAAAAGGCATTGGCTTATAAAAGATCCTGCGTGGACGGACGTTCCTATGGGAGTATGTGCGAAGCTTAACGCGGCTCACGATTCTACGGGTAGCAACGATCTTGTCGGATGGTTAGCAAAAGCCGGACAATCTGGCGGCCCCTCGTTTGCACAGCTTGAAAGCTTTGAGGCACGGGCATCCCAACCCGTTGCGCCGGTAGTAACAGGTGCGCCGGGAGGAGTAACAGGCACGAGCGCAGCTGCGCCACCAGCGCCACCACAGCCAGACCCTGCCGATTTTGACGGCAGGCGCATTAAGGGTAATGAGACTGTAGATTTTAATAAAGGCGGCGGTCTATTTAAAAAACCAAATAGAAAAGTGACCTCATGGCTTGTTGAGCAAAATAGCCATGGTAAGGCGTTTGAGCCGGTTATGGATATCAATATTTTTGAGTTTGACGGACCGGTAACAGAGGTGGTGAGAGCTGTTAATGAAAACGGTACCTACACTTTAACTGCGGTGGAGGGGTCTCGGTTCATATCAAGCCTGAAAGTTAGCAACGGAAGAACCACGAACTATACAAGAAATGAACAGGGTGGCCGAAATCAGCATGTAAATGGGACAGAAATTGCACGAGGTTGGGGGCAGGCGCTTATCGACGTTCTAACACGTAGAAAGACCATAGATGCGGCAGCGGAACATGCTGGCCGAACGACGGTTGATGAAAGTGCTGGCGCGGTTGGTGAATTCTTCAAGCAAGATGACTGGCGAAAATTTACGACGCAAGTAAATGAAAAAAGTTTTGATGGTACGCTTTTTAAGTATGGCGGGGGCCCTATTCGTATCATATCGGAGGAAGAGTTTTATGCGAAATATCCTAAGGGGTACACCAATGTAGATGTGCCGTCGAAGCTGGATCATATGCTTCGAAAAAGCGGTACGGTCCCCTCTAATCTAATAGGCGGCGATTTATTAAACCAAGCGCAATATGCTGGGGTACAGGTTCAGCCAGATCTTGATGGCGGTAATCCCGAGGTAAAGCCTAAAGAGAAATTTACCGATAAAATCATGCGTCAAATGCGTGAAAAGAACCGTGCCAAAACGCAGGGCAGAGACGCGGTCGTGAGTGCCGAAGATCAAGTCCGTGCTATTTTAGACGGAGGCGGTGTAGGAAAATCCGGTAATCATGCAGCTGAACACGACCCTGCCACTCGAAAAGATAGTCCCACTGAGCGTACCGTTTAATCACTCCACGCAGTGAATATTGACGATCATCTCAGAGGCCATGCGTTCTAAATAGCCTTGGCCATGCTGTAGGGCTGAATGCATGGTGACGGTATAGACATTCTCACCCTCTAAAAAATTCCATAAATGCGGTAGGCTGATCGCGAGATCGCTACTGCCCACATTCTCAACCCGTCCGCTAATGAGGTTGGTGCGTGTTAGTTGGGCTTTTCCCATGACCACGCCGATAACATTGCCGCTTTTATCCAATAAAGGGCCGCCGCTATTGCCATGGCGTGCCGAATCTTCAAATTGCACCCATTTATCGCCGCCCATCGGGTCGATGGTATCTTTCACTTTAGAGTGGCTGACCTTGTAAATGCCGGTCTGCCCGTGTTTTTCCGGATAGCCAATCACGAGTAGCTTTTCGCCCTTGCGAATTGGAATCCCCTTTTCGCGAATCGGCGCGACGCGTGGTGGGATAGTTGTTGTTTTTAAGAGCGCGAGATCAATATCCGCATCAATCTTGATCACTTTTGCCTCGGTTGGGGCGACGGCTCCACGGATACGTACCGTATCGCAGCCCTTCACCACATGTTCATTTGTAATAATATGCCCGGCCTTGCTAATAAAAAACCCTGTGCCCGACTTCACATATTCTGCGTTAGCAGGGGCGAGGGGGCATAGGAGGAGCCCAGCGACTAAAAGAGTCATTTTCATTTCATTCATAGCATTAGCATATCAGATGAATTTAAAGATTGTGTGAAGGTGAGGAGAATTATTCGGTGGGGTGACAACCTTTATGGCTTTTGTTATTCTGTCGCCAAGCTAGTTCGCTGGCCCGGGGCTTCAAAACCTCTCGCGGACCGATAGTGAACGCTATCGTTTCAAACGTTCATCTCGACTGGGTCGGGGTGGCGACGTTATAAAATAGGCTCACGCCGAAGGCGTTGCGGTCATGTTCGCGTGATTTTTGAACACCCCGGCACTCGTGGAAACACGGGTGCCGCTTTGTTTAAACGAGCGTAGGAGCGTCGTATGATGCCATTAGAAACCTTGATACAAGCGGTTGGTCGCGAATATAAACGCGAACAGCGCCCCATCTATATTTGGATTCATTTCGATAATCAGCCCATCAGCTGGGCCTTATCAACCGATCGCAAAGCCCATATCGCCCCGCCTGACTTTATCTATAACGGACCAGACTGGCTACGACAGGTGAATTCCTAAGCGTCCGCTTCTACTTTGCGGGGTTTGCGCTTTTTGGGTTCGGGCTTGTCGAAATCGAAGGTGAGTTCGTCTTTCTTCAATACCACGGTTACCGTACCGCCTTTGGTCAACTTGCCGAATAACACTTCATCTGCCAATGGTTTCTTGATTTTCTCGGTAATGAGGCGAGATAGCGGGCGAGCGCCGTTCTTGCGGTCATAGCCTTTTTCAGATAACCAGTCGCGGGCATCGTCAGAAAGGATAATCTGTACGTTACGCTCTTGCAGCTGACCTTCAAGTTTGGCGATGAATTTATCGACGACATGGCTCACCACTTCGCTATCGAGGTGAGTGAAGGGCACGATCGCATCCAAACGGTTACGGAATTCCGGTGTGAAGAGGCGGTTGACCGCTTCGGTATCTTCACCGGTTCGTGCTTCACGGTTAAAGCCAATTGGGGCGCGTTCCATATCTGCCGCCCCGGCATTACTGGTCATAATGATGATCGCATTGCGGAAATCGACGGTTTTGCCGTTATTATCGGTGAGTTTACCGTAATCCATCACTTGCAGCAGGATATTGTAAACATCCTGATGCGCTTTTTCGATTTCATCGAGAAGGATGACGCAATAGGGGTTTTTATCGACCGCATCGGTTAAAACGCCGCCTTGTTCATACCCGACATAGCCTGGAGGGGCGCCGATAAGGCGAGAGATCGCATGTTTTTCCATATATTCTGACATGTCGATACGGGTTAGTTCCATGCCCATCGCTTTGGAAAGTTGCAAGGCAACTTCGGTTTTACCCACACCGGTCGGGCCGGTGAAGAGGTAGTTGCCGATAGGTTTCTCAGGTTCACGTAAGCCCGCACGCGACATTTTCACGGCAGAAGCGAGTTGTTCGATCGCGTCATTCTGGCCGAACACGGTAAGTCTGAGGTTTTGTTCGATATTTTTGAGTTGTTCTGTGTCGTCTGAAGATAAAGACTTACTCGGCATCTTCGCGATTTTTGCGACGATATCTTCGATCTGGCGTAGACCGATCGTTTTGCGACGCTGGCCTTCTGGCAAGAGCATTTGTGCTGCCCCCGCTTCATCCATCACGTCGATCGCTTTATCGGGTAAGTGGCGGTCATGGATATAGCGTGAAGAAAGTTCCACAGACGCTTTGATTGCCGCAGTTGTGAATTTTACCTTATGGTGCTCTTCATAATAAGGTTTCAAGCCACGTAGGATCTTGATGCTATCTTCGATATTTGGCTCAGCCACATCGATTTTCTGGAAACGACGTGCTAGCGCGTGATCTTTTTCGACATGGTTGCGGTATTCTTTGTAAGTGGTTGAACCAACGCACTTAATGGATCCGCGAGCCAAGGCTGGTTTCAGCAAGTTACAAGCATCGAGTGCGCCACCAGAAGTGGAGCCTGCACCCATAATCGTGTGGATTTCGTCAATAAACAGAACCGCACCCGGAAGTTTTTCAATTTCGGTAATGACGGCTTTCATACGTTCTTCAAAGTCACCGCGATAGCGTGTTCCGGCAAGGAGTGAGCCCATGTCCAGTGAGAAGATTACGGCATTTTTCAACACATCAGGCACTTCACCGCGTGTGATACGCAGGGCGAGGCCTTCTGCAATGGCGGTTTTACCGACGCCGGCTTCACCTACATAGAGTGGGTTATTTTTGCTGCGGCGGCAAAGCACTTGAATCGTGCGCTCCACTTCTTTTTCGCGACCAATGAGGATATCGGTTTTGCCCGAGAGTGCCTTCTTATTTAGATCAACGGTATATTGCGCGATGGCTTCTTTGCCATCTTTGGAGCCGCCTTGTGCGTTCGCGCCGAATTCACCTGCGGTTTCTTCTTCGCGGTCTGTGTTTTCGGTTTTATCTTGTTTGGCAGGCGTGCCAACACGCATGAAATCGCCATATTTAACGATACCATGGCTGATATAGTTCACTACATCGAGGCGGTTAATATCTTGTTCTTGCAAGAAGAATACGGCGTGGCTTTCGCGTTCTGAGAAGAGGGCAACGAGCACATTCGCGCCCGTGACCTCGCTTTTACCGGCCGATTGCACATGAATGGCTGCACGATGGATAACACGTTGAAACCCAGCGGTAGGTTTTGCTTCGTCAATACTCTCTATCGCAAGGGCGCTTAGGTCATTTTCAATGAAATCAACCAATGCATCTTGTAGGTCGCCAAGATTCACGCCGCAGCCACGTAAAATGGGCGAGGCGTCTGTATCCTGTGTTAGTCCCAGTAATAGATGCTCCAATGTGGCATATTCATGGCCATAGTCTTTTGCTAGGCCGAGTGTGCGGTGGAGTGTTTGTTCCAGATTTTTAGAAAGCATAATGTCCTCTTGTTTATACCCTTACTTTACCGACAAACTCTTAACATGACGTTAGCAGAAGCTTAAGAAAGGGTTAGGATGCAAAAAAACTGAAATTTTTAAAGGGCAGTTAAGCGTCTTTTTCCATAACGCATTGCAGCGGATGGTCATTTTGGCGAGCGAGGTAGAGGGTTTGATCAACCTTGGTTTCTGCGACATCACGCGTGAATACACCGCATAAACCCGCGCCTTTTTGATGCACCTGCATCATGATACTCGCCGCTTCTTCAGTGGATTTATGATAGATGCTTTCCAAGACCTTCACCACAAAGTCCATGGGGGTGAAATCATCATTTAACAACACCACCTTATAGAAAGAGGGGCGCTGAAGCTTTTGCTTCGGCTTGGCTTCCAACACATCCGTATCGCCCTCGCCAGGCTGTTCGGTAGGCGGGTGCTCTGTTTGTAATGTAAGATCGTTCATCGTCATGAAACCCTATTTACACCTTAAATATGCTTTTGGCAAAAGAAGGGTTTTAGTATTGTGGTTCAGCCTTAATTGGCTCAGCCTGAATGGGGGCAGTTGCTTGCGGCGCCGTGGAGAGGGAAGAGTCCGGTGCAGATAATAGCGAAGTGGATGCCTCTTCTTCACGGATTCTCTGTTGACGTTTTTTCAATGTATTGCTGGCATTTGGCACGGTAAGAAGCGAACGAGGAGCGGTTTGTGCTTGAGGTAATAGTGAAAGATGTGAGCCACGCAGCAGGATGATCTCAATACGGCGGTTAACCGATGAGGTTGGATTATCCGGTAAAACCAGATTACTGGAAGAATAGCCGACGATCTTTTTGACGCGCTCGGCGGTCAGCGCATTACTTTCCAAGAAGCGACGCGCTGATAAGGCCCGGTCTGTCGAAAGTTCCCAGTTTGAGTATTTCTTATTTTTGCCGGAATAAGCGAGCGCATCCGTATGGCCGCTAAGCGAGATATGGTTCGGCAGTTTACGGATAATCGGCGTCATGCTTGTGAGGAGTTTTTTGCCAGCATCGCTAAGCTCGGTGCTGCCAGGTTTAAACATCGTGTATTTATCTGAATCGCGCAGCTCAATCTTGAGGCCCTCTGGACTTTGCTCCATCATGATATTTTCGCTAAAGTCACTTAAGCTAGGGTCTGACTCTACGGCTTGCGCGATTTCCTTTTTCGCATCGTCAAACATCAGGCTTTCTTCATCGCCATCGACGGCAGACTCTTTATCATCATTCGTGATTTCGCCCGCATCCGGTTGTTTAAGCACGAGATTAACTTGGGATGTATCGGTTTTAGAAGTGCCATCTTCAGAGGTGGAGGAGTCCCCGCCATCAAAGCCGATGCCTTGTGAATCTTTTAAGCCAATGGTCGGGGTGAAATATTCTTGCAGGCCTTGTTTCTGTTCTTCAGAGGCGGCCGCGAGTAGCCATAATAATAGGAAAAATGCCATCATTGCGGTTACGAAATCGGCATAGGCGACTTTCCACGCACCCCCGTGGTGGCCACCACTGACCTTCTTGATCTTCTTGATGATGATGATGGGTTGATCGCTCTTGTTAGCCATAATGTGCCCTCGCTATGCAGTTGCTGCTGAGCAAGCATCCTCAACTGTTTTAAAGTCTGGGCGTTCCGCAGGGGGGATTCCATTACGTGCAAATTCGACCGTTACTGCTGGGGCGTTGCCTTTTAAATGCGATAAGATGCCGGCCCGCATACACATGAGATATTGGTGTTCATCATCGAAATATTTACCGAGGAAACTACCAATAGGACTCACGAAACCGTAAGCGATCAAAATACCAAGGAAGGTCCCTACGAGTGCCGCACCAATCAACTTACCAAGAATCTCGGGCGGCTCACTGATACTACCCATCGTAATAATAACACCCAGTACTGCGGCGACAATACCGAGCGCGGGGAAGGCGTCACCTAAGTTAACCCATGCATGAGCGACAACATGATGTTCGTGATGAGCAGCCTCTAAATCCGCATCCATTAGGTCTTCAATTTGATATTGATCTTCCACGCCCATGGTCATGATCCGCAAATAGTCGCAGAAAAAGTGCATTGCATGGTGGTTTTTCACGAAATTAGGATATTGCGAAAAGAGGTTTGAATCTTTAGGTGCTTCAATATGAGACTCAATCTCAAGCATGCCCTTGCTCTTAATGAGTTTGAATACGACATATTGTAGGCAGAGGAGGTCGACATAATCTTGCTTTTTAAAAGGCGAGCCTTTCATGAGGTATTTTAACGCCGCCATAGATTGCTTCAGAACCTTTGGCGGGTTGGAAATCATGAATGAACCAGCGGCGGCCCCACAAATGATTAAGACCTCAGTCGGCTGCCATAAGATAGCGGGATTCCCGCCATGCGCCATATAACCGCCCATGACGCAGGCACAAACGGTAATAAATCCAATAATAAATAGCATCGACGCAATTCCTCTTTCTTAAACTTCAGTTATGACACGATGCGATTCTCATGCCAATATCCATCAACGTGGCAGGCAATGATGAACAAAGCGTTAAAGTTGAAGGGGATTTTCAGTCACAGTGAGAATGCCCGACAGTGCTAAAACCCTAAATGCGAAGGTCTTTGTCGTTTGTCACGAGATTGTCATTAGGCTTAAGCGTCTCGATTTGTTATAATCTACTGATTTTTTGCCCCTTTTACTTTAAAATAACTCCCGTAAAAGCGCTTGAGCCGGTCGGTTACACCTGTTCCTTTAATATTTTAGAAGAAGAGCTCTGTATCTACTGATGATAGCTGCAAAAGATCCCCAGAAGACTAAATGATTTGACGATTATTTTTTGTTTCTTTCTGGGTCGAGAAATTTTTCTCATTCCCCTGCCCAGAAGGCAGACAAAATCAACATTCATCATGGTAAAACAAGTCAAAGAAATCAAACTACAAGTTACAACAAAAGGCAAAAAAACAAAATCAACATTCAAATCTGTGTTGTTGATAGTATGCGCCGTCTTTAGTCTTGTAGGAATTGCAGTCATTTCCTTTCCAGGCACTCAATCTGAGAGCCTGGTGGCAAGGATAAAAAAACCGCTACCCGCACCAGAAACTCAATTTGAGCCTGATGCGCCCATCTTTCGACCGCGCCCTGCAGATTGCAAGAAAGCGGTAGAGGAGTTTGTTAAAAGAATAGAAGTCGTTCTTGGAAACAACCCTTCTCAAAGGGAGATAAGCGATGCTTGGCGAGAAAAAGATTGGCTGTGCGAGTGGTGCGAGGCTGAGCTCGCAGCGAAGGGGTATGATTGCAATCGCTGACGATTTGGTAAAAGGGTAGGAAAGTTGTTTCTTACCCTTTTTTTGCGTTTTAGGGGGGGGGCTTTAAAAAATCGACCCAAAAACCCCCAATTCATCCACAAGCAGATACAAAATGGGGATAAGAAGGCGCTTATCACTGTGATAATTTGTGTAAACTTTAGTGAATCTGGGGGTCTGGAGGGGGCAAAAGAGGTGCTTTACTGTGGAAAAGAGATGTCAGCCTGCATGCTCATGAGATTTAAGTGCACAGCAAATGGCTGGAAAATAGGCATAAAATGGGAACAACGAAAAAAAGATGAAAAAAATTCACTTTAGCCGTTGACGGTTAGAAAAGTCGCGGCTATAACCAGCCTCCCTTCAGCGGGGAAACACTAGAAACGAAGCGCTGAACGGAATGTTATTTGAAATTGTTTATAGGTTATTCTGACATAGTAATATTCATGTTCGGTTTATATCTTGAGGCTGCGGCTGATAGAATACAAAGCGAACTATAAATAGAATATTACAACAACACATGCGGGTGCCACTCAATCGTTATCCCGAGTGGCATTTAAAAAACGCATGAGTTGATGTTGCTAAAAATTTGCTTGATAATTTAACGATATATAGAACAATTTTTGCTCTGTATACGTTGTAATTCAAGTTGTCGTTACGGTTGCCAAAGAGCAACCATAATAAAACTCAAATATGAGAAGGGCATCTGGTGGATGCCTTGGCATATGCAGGCGATGAAAGACGTGATAGGCTGCGATAAGCTTCGGGGAGGTGCCAATACCCTTTGATCCGAAGATTTCTGAATGGGGAAACCCACCCCTTTTGGGGTATCTTACACTGAATAAATAGGTGTAAGAAGCGAACCCGGTGAACTGAAATATCTAAGTAGCCGGAGGAAAGGAAATCACAGAGACTCCCTTAGTAGTGACGAGCGAACAGGGATCAGGCCAGTGGTCATTAAGTAATAACGAGAAGCGTCCTGGAAAGGCGCGCCATAGTGGGTGATAGCCCCGTATCGGTAAAAAGCTTTTTGATCCTTGAGTAGGGCGGGACACGTGTAATCCTGTTCGAATATGGGGCGGCCACGCTCCAAGCCTAAGTACTCGCATATGACCGATAGTGTACCAGTACCGTGAGGGAAAGGTGAAAAGTACCCCGATAAGGGGGGTGAAACAGTTCCTGAAACCGGATGCTTACAAGCTGTGGGAGGAGACTTATGTCTCTGACCGCGTACCTTTTGTATAATGGGTCAACGACTTACTCTGTATAGCAAGCTTAAACCGTTAGGTGTAGGCGCAGCGAAAGCAAGTCTTAATAGGGCGCATGAGTTATACGGAGTAGACTCGAAACCGGGTGATCTAGATATGAGCAGGTTGAAGGTGCAGTAACATGCACTGGAGGACCGAACCCACCTATGTTGAAAAATGGGGGGATGACTTGTGTCTAGGGGTGAAAGGCCAATCAAACTCGGAAATAGCTAGTTCTCCGCGAAAACTATTTAGGTAGTGCGTCGTGTGAATACCATCGGGGGTAGAGCACTGGATAGGCTAGGGGGGCTCACCGCCTTACCAACCCTAACCAAACTCCGAATACCGATGAGTAATGCACGGCAGACACACTGTGGATGCTAACGTCCATAGTGGAAAGGGAAACAACCCAGACCTACAGCTAAGGTCCCCAAATGATCATTAAGTTGGGAAGTATGTGGAACGACCAAAACAACCAGGAGGTTGGCTTAGAAGCAGCCATCCTTTAAAGAAAGCGTAATAGCTCACTGGTCTAATTAAGTTGTTCTGCGACGAAGATGTACCGGGGATTAAATGATCTACCGAAGCTTAGGGTTTACACTTTATTGTGTAAGCGGTAGCGGAGCATTCTGTAAGCCGTCGAAGCCAGTCTGTAAGGAATGGTGGAGGTATCAGAAGAGAGAATGTTGACATGAGTAGCGACAAGGAGAGTGAGAAACTCTCCCGCCGAAATTCTAAGGGTTCCTGCGTTATGCTAATCAGAGCAGGGTTAGTCGGCCCCTAAGGCGAGGGCGAAAGCCGTAGTCGATGGGAAACAGGTTAATATTCCTGTACTTTGTGGTAGTGACGGATCGCGTAAATTGTCTCCCCTAATTGGATTGGTGGAGGCCGTGAAGCGGTTCCAGGAAATAGCTCCACAATTATAAACCGTACCCGAAACCGACACAGGTAGAATGGTAGAGTATACCAAGGCGCTTGAGAGAACGATGTTGAAGGAACTAGGCAAATTACTCCCGTAAGTTCGCGATAAGGGAGCCCCATTCGAAGGCAACTTTGGGTGGGGGGCACAGACCAGGGGGTATCGACTGTTTAGTAAAAACACAGGGCTCTGCTAAGTCTTTAAGACGATGTATAGGGCCTGACGCCTGCCCGGTGCCGGAAGGTTAAAAGGAGGAGTGAGAGCTCTGAATTGAAGCCCCGGTGAACGGCGGCCGTAACTATAACGGTCCTAAGGTAGCGAAATTCCTTGTCGGGTAAGTTCCGACCCGCACGAATGGCGTAACGAATTCCCCACTGTCTCCAACATCGACTCAGCGAAATTGAATTCTCCGTGAAGATGCGGAGTTCCCGCGGTCAGACGGAAAGACCCCGTGCACCTTTACTATAGCTTTACAGTGGCAATAGGATTAATACGTGTAGAATAGGTGGGAGACTTTGAAGCCGGCGCGCCAGCCTCGGTGGAGTCAACTTGTGAAATACCACCCTTATTACTCCTGTTGTCTAACCATGCTCCATGAATCTGGAGCTGG